>DAJW01000117.1 GCA_002496485.1 Euryarchaeota archaeon UBA36 | reverse complement strand
AATAGATATTAGCATTAAAGATATTATTACTGAAAACGATAGAAGTACGATAGTTAATCGTTTACCCCTAGTTAATCCCACAAATGTACTAAAGGGTACTACGCTAAATGTGTTTGTATCCAACTGCTTCTCTGATAGAGCTAAAATTATTTTCTTTAGTATATTTTTTCAGGCCCTTCACAATTGAAGAGACTACCGAAGGGCCTTTGAAAACTAAAGCGGAATATAATTGCAGCAGTGATGCGCCAGAAGTAATTGCATTCCATGCTGTTTCTTTAGATTCTATACCACCGACACCTATTATTGGTAAATTTCCATCTGTTTCTTCGTATATTAAATCAATGACTTCTATGGATCGATTATGTAAAGGTCTGCCTGATAATCCCCCATTATTTGAAAATGCCTTTCTAGATTGAGTTGACAAAGGTTCAGGTCTTTTTATGGTAGTATTAGTTGCAACTATTCCATCTAAATCGAATTTTATTAATTCATTGACAGTATCTAAAATTTGATTATCAGCTGAATCCGGAGATACTTTGACTAACAGGGGTTTTTTGGTTTCTTTATTGTTTCTTAACTTTACGCATTTATTTAGAATATTTCTTAGATTATCTAGTTCTTGTAAATCTCTCAGTTTTTCGGTATTTGGTGAAGAAATATTTAGAATAAAGAAATCTGCATAATCATAAAGTGAATCCAACGTAGAACAATAATCATCTGCAGCATACAGATTTGAAACTTTTTTTGATCTTCCAATATTTGCAGCAACGGGAGTCTTGGGCCATTTTCCATTTGATTTTCTTAATCTTAATTCCTCTCTAATCTTTGTAGCGCCGGGATTATTAAATCCCATACTATTAACCAATGCATGATTTTTATTGGCTCTGAACATTCGAGGTTTTGGATTACCTTCTTGAGGATATCTAGTTATGCCACCATACTCTGTCCAAGAAAAACCTAGGGAAGGCCAAGATTGCAGTGCCTTTGCCTTTTTATCAAATCCTGCTGCTAGTCCTAGTGGATGGTAAAATAGTTTACCGAATACTTCAATAGGTAATTCCGGAGATCCATATAATCCGTTTATTACTCTTTGACCTATAGAAGATTCACCAAATGTAGAAAGAATTGCCATTGTAGCCGAATGAGCTCTTTCTGAATCAATAAAACGTAGAGAAGGTTGTGCGAATAACCTCCACGCGATTCCCATTGCTCATCGTAAAGGACATTATCCTACAATGGTTGCGGATGAAATATATTGCAGGTGACAATATGAAGAGGGAAATTATTGAGCTATCGAAACGAGTTCTGGAACATAAAAATATTTCAATTAATATAGACGAGCAAATTTCGCATGAAATTAATGCGAATCTAAATTTAATTAATGAAAAAGTACCATCTTTGATAATTAATGTAGACATTAATACGGAAGAAAAGAATAGTATAGAATTTATACACGCAAATCAATTATTTGCATACATTGGAAATAAAGAGCCAGAAAGATATGAAATATTGTGGATACGCGATATTTCTTCCAGAGACTGGAAAACTATCGTTAATACGATTACATTGCTATCAGAAGCGGGATATCCTGGATGTCAAAATTGTCTTGGGCCGAAATATGAGTATCTATGGGATGAAAGAAATAATAGAACAAAATATAGTCAGATGAAATGAAAAATTACGGAATTTTTTTACTCACGTTTATAGATATTAGTTAACACCAACATAATATCAGTGATACAAATGAGTAATCTCGTGATTCTTGAATCTGGCGCAAAAGCCTCTACAATCAAGAAGTTTCTAGGAGAAGGGTGGATAGTTCAGGCCTGTAATGGCCATGTCCAAGATTTACCATCTCGGGGTAATAAAGATAGTTCCAAATCTAAGTGGCCTTCGAGTAAAGGAGAGTTGCCAAATCCTCCTTGGACTTGGACCCCTAGAGCAGAAAATATTATCAAAAAAATTAAGAAAGTAGCTACAAAATCAAATATTGAAAATGTATACATTGCAACAGACCCTGATAGGGAAGGTGAATTTATTGCTTGGCGACTAAGCATAATCTTTAATGATTATAAATCAATAAAAAGAATTACATTTAATGAAATTACAGAAAAGGCTGTTAATGATGCTATAAATAGTCCTAAAGAATTAGATATGGCATTAGTTGAAGCTGCTATGGTAAGACGATTTATGGATAGGTTAGTTGGATTTGAATGTTCAAATTTCTGCAGATCATGGAGATTGTCATCAATGGGAAGAGTACAAACTCCTACACTTGGATACATAGTTGAACGGGAAATTGAAAGGGATAATTATAAGCCTGTAGAATATCACTCTATTGATTTGAGTTCAAATGATATTGATTTTAAGGTTAGACTACATGATAAAAAAGATGAACATGCTTGGCATGATGATGGAAAATTCTTTCCAGATAGAACATATAATAAAGAATATGCTAAACAAATTGTTGATAGATTAAATGATCAAGAATATATAACTCTAAATCATGTAAAATCTGGACAACAGAAAAGAAAGCCACAGGCACCATTTACTACTGATACGATGTTACAGGCTGCAAATAATTACTTAGGATGGTCCATCTCTAAGACAAGTAGTGTAGCATCTAATCTCTATCAAAATGGTAAAATAACCTATATTAGGACTGATTCGACTAGGACGAATATTGAAGCAAGAAAAAATATTAGAAAAAAAATTGAGAAGAAATACGGAGAAAATTTCCTGACGGAGAAAATATTAGAATATGGTAGTAAAAATAATTCTAAAGTTCAAGATGCTCATGAAGCAATTAGGCCTACAAATCCAGAAAAAGAAAAAATATCTGGAGAAAATGATGAAAAGAAATTATACAACTTGATTTGGAATAGATTTGCAGCCAGTCAGATGTCAGATTCTGTGAGAGAAAGAAGAAGTTTAAAGATGAAATGTAAAGGAATTGAAAACGAAATTTATGGAACTTCTAGTTGGAGAGTTCATTCAGGATGGGAAGTTGTGTTTGATGAATATTTTTCAAATATTAGAACCGAACCACCAACAATAGGTTTTGAATTAGGAAATAGATGGAAATTGGATGATTTAGTGAAGTTAGTGACGGACTTCACTAAGCCACCAAGAAGATTTTCAGAAAGTTCAATAATACAAAAAATGAAAAAAGATGGAATTGGGAGGCCTTCTACATATGTTAGTACAATTTCGAAACTAGAAGATAGAAATTATATAACTAAAAATAATGGATCCTTAATACCTACAGAAAATGGGAGAATACTATGGATCGATGTAGTTCCACACTATACAAATAATGTAAGGGAAAATAACTTATTTGCAACAGATTTTACATCATTAATGGAATCTGACTTAGATTCTATAGAAGTCGGGAAAGTCGATGCGGCATCAAAATGGAATCGATTTGTAGATTCATTTGAAAAAATTCAGGAAATGGCCTTAACTAAAAAGAAACAATCGCCAACTTTGAGGCAAAAACAATATATTCAAAATGCATTTAAAGGCATGGATAGAGAAACCAAGTATACAATATTAGGTTCTAGAGAAATTGATTCGATTAGTGGCGATGATGCCAAAGAAATTATTGATAAAATGAAAGAAATGAAAATTTCGATTGGCGCAAGTGAAAAGCAAATTGCATTAATTATTAGGTTATTAGATAAACTATCTTTAGATGAGAAAGATGTTATGAATGAATTAGGATTCTCTGATATATCAGAACTTACTGGTGGTAGAGATGGTACGGCAAGTACTTTAATTGGTCATTTAATTGACTTAGATAATCACTCTCCAGCAACAGAGAAGCAAAAAGAAGCCATCATTAAAATGACAGATAATCTATCTGTTGAAATACATGATTCACTAGAAATTGTTAAATCGGAATCTATTGACAAAATTACAAAAAAAGATGCTAGTATATTGATAGGAATACTAAAGAAGAAGATTTCTGACTCGAAGAAAAAGAAGAAGTAGGCTGATATATGGAATTAAAATATGATGTTATTGTAATTGGTGGTGGCCCCGTAGGTGGATATCTTTCAAGGAGATTTAATGAATTCGGCCACAGTGTACTGATTATTGAAGAACATGATGAAATTGGTAGGCCATTTCAGTGTGCAGGACTGGTAAATCCAGAATCAATGGAAAAAGTAAATTTGCAAAATTCAATACTCAAGGAAATATGGGGAGCTAGGATTCATAGTCCATCGGGAATTCCTGTAGTTATTGGGAATAAGAACAGGATTAGAACTATGTCAGTATGCAGGAAAATATTTGATGAGAGTGTTGTCCTACAAGCGGTAAAAAGCGGTACTGAAATTTTACTATCTAGTAAGCCGAATTCAGTAAAAATTGAAGAAGATAGAGTAAAAATTACAATACAAACCCCTGAAGGAATAAAAAATATAGAATCAAAATTATTGTGTGGAGCGGATGGCGCCCATTCATGGGTTAGAAGGTTTTTCAAGATGGGGAGGCCGAGGGAAATGATGATTGGATTTCAAGTTGAGGTAACTGGATATAAGGGTGATGAAGGAAGGTTAGACATGTATACGGGTAGAGATATTGCACCTGGATATTTTGCTTGGGCAATACCTTCTGGAGACACTACAAGAATTGGAACTTGGTCTAGGGCTGATTTACTTAATGGATTTTCATGTGAGGATTTGATTAATAGATTAAGAAATAAGGATTTGTGGAAGGATAGATTTGAGAATATTACTGAAGTTGGACGTTACGTAGGTCCTGTTCCTAGTGGTTTTGTTAGGAAACCAATGATTGAGAGGGTTGCATTATTTGGTGATGCGGCGGGTGTATGTAAGCCTACAACAGGAGGAGGTATTGGTCCGGGATTTAAGCAGGTAGATTTATTGGTTCCTGTTTTAAGTAAATCCATCAATGATAATGATTTATCAGAATATAAAATGAAAAAATATAGCAAACTTTTGAAATCAATGATTTCTGATCAAAAGCGGAAGAAAGGGTTGAGGGATGCATTCCTTACTGAATCTAATGATGATGAATTAAATCAAATATTTTCTGTCTGGTCCAGGCCTGAAGTAATTGAGCTAATTAATGAGGTAGGAGAAATAGAGAATCCTATTCCACTCGGAATTAGAATGCTTAAAGAAATTCCTGAATTCAGAAAATTAGCTGGAAAGGCTGCTAAAGCATTAATATGGGGATAAATTTACATTATCTAAAAAAATTATTATTACGTTTTAATAAACGGTAA
>DAJW01000075.1:3201-5557 GCA_002496485.1 Euryarchaeota archaeon UBA36 | reverse complement strand
AGGGACCTGCAAAGCAATTAGACGATTGTCATTTTCTTTTATTCTTTTGACTAAATCATCTAACTCAAAATCATGTCGTTCTAAATCCATAATAACACCAACTTAGTTTAGTAAAACAATTTTATCTCCATCCATCTCAAGTTTGACTAGAGATTCAATTTTTATTTCTGGATATTCATTTTTTAACTTCTCTAATCCAGGTCCTTTTTCGACGACAACAAGAATATGTTTTACTTCAGCGCCAGCTTTTTTGATTCCCTTTATTACCGCTTTCAGTGTTCCTCCGGTTGATAATACATCATCTATAATTGCTATTTTTTCACCAGGATTAATGTCATTTAGGTACATTGAACCCTTAGAATAACCCGTATTTTGGTCGATTACTACTTCGCCATCAAGATCATATTTTCTTTTTCTTGCAATTACTAAAGGAATTCCTGTTTGGACGCTGATTGGAGAGGTTAATGGTAACCCCATTGCCTCAATTCCTAGAATCAAATCAGTATCTTCCCAATCAATTGCTTGAATTGCTAATTCTGAAACTGCAGATAGAACTTTAGCATCTAATCTTGGCACGCCATCAGTTATTGGGTGTATGAAATAAGGATAATCTCCTTTCCATATTACCGGTGCATTTGAGAGACTTTGTCTTAACAGGTCCATGGCATTCATGTTTGGCACCACATCATAGATCTGCCAAATAATCAACGTATTCATCGGGATCTAAGAGTAATTCAAGATCGAGATTATGGGGTTCAAGAATTATAATCCAACCAAGGTCATATGATGATTCATTGGCTAGGTGAGGGCTGTATTCCACTTCTCCGTTTACTTCGGTAATTATACCAGAGAAAGGAGCTGCAAAAGGTAACTTTTCTTCAGCAGTCCATATCGAGAACATTCCGTCTCCTTCATCTACCTCAGTTTCAGCTTGTGGCAAAATTATTCTTAGGACTTCGCCGATTTCAAATTTTAAAAATTCGCTAACTCCAATCATTAGTTTATCATCTTTTTCTTGGTACCACAAATGAGAAGTAGAATATTTCCTGTTATGTGCAACCTTAAATTGTAGGGTTTCATCTTCCATTACATTTCCTCCTAAACGCGCCTCAAAGACATTATATTTGAATAGTTTGGGAAAATAAAGAATTTGGTTTTTATACAAACGGGTTAAGAAACACGGCCTTTTGGGGTGTATGGGGAGAAACATGAATTTTGCAGAAAACGATGAACAGCAAATGATTCGAGAACTGGTGAGGGACTTTGCTGAAACTGTACTTGCACCCACAGTAGAGCACAGAGATAAAACCCAAACTCCTCCTTCAGAAGAATGGCAATCTTTTCTAGAATATGGTCTTCAAGGAGTTACAATTCCAGAAGAGTATGGCGGATCTCCAGTAGATGACGTTTCTGAATCAATAATTGTTGAAGAACTTTCTAGAGTAGACCCATCTTTTGGAGTTATGTTCTGTGTTCATGTTGGCTTGTGTTCTAAAACAATTTCTTTACATGGAAATGAGGAACAGAAACAAAAATATCTTACTAGATTGGCTGCTGGAGAAGTTGGAGCTTATTCTCTTTCAGAAGCCGGAGCAGGTACAGATGCAGCTGCCATGATTTGTAAAGCAAAATTATCTGATGATGGTAAGCATTACATCTTGAACGGTGAGAAAATGTGGGTTACAAATGGCGCACAAGCGAAAATCATTGTCCTATTCGCTAAAGATGTCGACCACCCTGACTATGGTGTTAAGAAACACGGTGGAACCACTGCTTTTATCGTAGATTCTAGTTTTGAAGGTTTCAAGGTCGGAAAGAAAGAAGATAAACTCGGAATTAGGTCTTCCGATACTTGCACACTAATTTTAGAGAACTGTAAAGTTCCTGTTGAAAATGTGCTGAAAGGAGTCGGAAAAGGTTTTCCAATCGCTATGAATGCTTTAGATAATAGTAGAATCGGAATTGCTGCTCAAGCATTAGGAATTGCTCAAGGTGCATATGAATCTGCACTAAAATATTCTCATGAAAGAGAAGCATTTGGAAAGCCTATTGCTCATCACCAAATGATTATGGCTTATCTTTCGGATATGGCCACAAAGATAGATGCTGCACGTTTATTGGTTTACAAAGCCTCTTGGGCAAAACAAGAGCATTATGAACACGGTGGTCCAAGGCACACCAAAGAAGCCAGTATGGCAAAATTATACGCTGGTGATACTGCAATGTGGGTCTCTGAAAAAGCCATTCAAGTTTTGGGAGGATACGGTTACACCAAAGAATTCCCAGTCGAGAGATTCTTTAGAGATGCCAAGATTACTCAAATTTATGAGGGTACTCAAGAAGTTCAGAGGATTGT
>DAJW01000075.1:2688-2907 GCA_002496485.1 Euryarchaeota archaeon UBA36 | reverse complement strand
TACTCAAGAAGTTCAGAGGATTGTAATCTCTCGTTCACTTGTTTAATTAATTTCTAATGACTTACCCTTGAGTTTGGCTTGCCTGAGTCCACTAGACCACTCAAATAATTTAGCATAAAAAGATACAACTTTTGATTTAGCAACTTGTTGTTCAATTATCTCATTAAATTCTGGTTCAAATAAAACTGCGACAGTATAAGGTCCGCCATCCAATAACCC
>DAJW01000075.1:431-2374 GCA_002496485.1 Euryarchaeota archaeon UBA36 | reverse complement strand
CATCCAATAACCCGACCAAGGTTTTCCCGCCACGATAACTATCAGAAACCATTAGATTATTCTCTATTCTTTCAATATGAAGAGTACATCTACCTTCTTCGGAATTTGAAATTATCGACAATGCTTCACTATGAAGTTTTGAATTTTCTAAAAGTTCGATAGTTCTTTCAATATTAGTTGAAATTGTTTTTTCTTCTTCAATTATTTCCTCTGTTTGAATAACTGGTTCAGTTTCTATTACTATCTGCTCAACATCAGGCTCAATTTGTTCTTCAATGCCTATTTCTTCTAATTCCCTATCAAATTCTTCATCTGAAATAGAACTTGTACCGGGAACTTCGTCTATAGATTCGATGACTTCAGGTTCTTCGATTACAGGATCTTCAATAATTGTCATTTCAAATCCAAGTTCTTCTAGATAAGACCATAACTCAGAAACTTCAATCACTCCATTCGAGTCTCTATCTAATACGCTGTAAACATGAGATAGAACCCAACCAGGAGGCTGAGTCCCAGTCAAATCAAAAATGAATTCGGAAATTTCATCCATTGAAATTGTTCCATCAACGTTTTTATCTAATTTAACAGTCAATTCGGATACACTGTATCCTGAATCAATCAGCCACTTTCCAAACTTATCTTTTATCACAGCAACCATTGGGTTATCAGAATTTTGTTCAATTTGTGATTGAACATTTTCAACGGTTTCTGAAATTTTACTGCTTGCTAGCTGTTTTGCCTTATCTATTACGCCTTGCTGCCATTTCTTGATGCTTTCCTGTTCAGATAAAATATTGATTACAGTTTCCCTAGGGACATGAGAAGGTGGAGCATCTCCTACAAAGTGTATTGCTAACTGAGACAATTCACTGTCAGTCAAGGAATTCAAACCTCTACCTGATGATATTTTACTCTCTAATTGTTCAATAATCATTTACTCCCCTCATATATTCGTACAGCCTCTAATTATTCAAATTACTGCAACTATGGAAATTTCAATTCAGGCCAATTTTTGAAATCATCATTATTCCATGAAAGTGTAGAAAGAACCTTTTCAATTTGTGATAAATTTACCAAATCCCTTTCAATTTGTATTGTATGTAGCCAGGCCTTCAATCTACCTAGTTTCTCACCTTTAGGTAAACCGGTTTGAATCATAATCCAATTTCCATCAGCAAGTGGTTCATCTTGGGTTTTTTGTTTTTCAATTCTTTCTAGTGATTCAAGAATTTCTTCAATTACAATATTGTCATATTTAGGCTTATTAATTCCTTCTATAGAAATATTAGAATCAATAATTATTTTCTCGAAAGTTAGATGTTTGATAGTGAAATCTTGTAAAATATACCTAAATTTTCTTATTGACTGTTTATTCAATTCTGGTATATGGCCGAATCTTTTGTGGATTGAAACTACATGATTTCTTTCAACTTTTGACATTTTTAGTTCTTTACAGATGGATACAACTTCTTGATTAGTATTTTCACTTAACATAAGAGCAAATTTTTCTAATCCGGAAAAAATTGAAAGATCTTTTTTCAAGGCTTCAAAGATAGAAAATTTCTCATCCCATTTGCCGATTAAAAATCTGTCTAAAACACCCATAAGTGCCATTTTTTGTATAATTTGACTAGAATTTTGGCCAGAGAGAATCTTCTTCCATTCAATCAATATTCTTTCTCTAGAAATATTGTCTAACATATGTTTTTGTTGAGATATAGAAACTTCCAAACTATTTTCTAATTCCCAAACTCCCTTATCTTTGCGGTCTGAAAATCGGTATGCTCTCATTATCCTTAGTCCGTCTTCTGATAGCCTTTGATATGCATTTCCGACCGCTCTAATTATTCCTCTAGAAATATCATTTCGTCCATTGTGGGGGTCATATAGTAAAACTCTAGAGGCATCTATTGCCATTGCATTAATTGTGAAATCTCTTCTTT
>DAJW01000075.1:0-128 GCA_002496485.1 Euryarchaeota archaeon UBA36 | reverse complement strand
ATTAATTGTGAAATCTCTTCTTTCCAAATCTTCTTTGAGAGAACTTCCCCAAAATACATTTTCAGGTCTTCTTCCATCAAGATAAGTTCCATCACTTCTTAGCGTAGTTGCTTGATAAAAGCATTTTT
>DAJW01000120.1:3908-7234 GCA_002496485.1 Euryarchaeota archaeon UBA36 | reverse complement strand
AGCAGGAAGAAATAGATGGAGAGGCAAAAGACCACAAACTAGAGGTGTAGCTATGAATCCTGTAGATCATCCACACGGTGGTGGAAATCATCAAGCTGTTCACGGCCCGAACTCCGTGAGTAGGCATGCTCCACCGGGTAAGAAAGTAGGTAACATAGCACCTAGAAGAACTGGAAGAGGACGATCAAAGAAGGAGTGAGATTATGGCTAGAAAAAGACGTGTATTTCGTACAGCAAAGGTAGCTCGCCGTCAAGCAAGGAAAAGACGATCAAAGATTTCTGAAAGAAGAAAGAAAGAATTTAGATGGAGAGGATATAGCTTGGAAGAACTACAAGATATGCCACTTTACCCACCAGAAGATGATATCGATGCGCCATGCATAGCTACATTGATGCCATCTAGAGTAAAAAGAACCCTAGCAAGGGGATTAAGTCCTGAATGTGAAAAATTATTGGAGAGGATAGAAAGCAATGGAAATAAGACCATTAAGACTCACTGCAGAGGTATGTATGTACTCCCATCAATGGTGGGTTCTACAATAGGAATACACGATGGAAAACAATTTGTGAATGTAGAAATTATCCCCAACATGATAGGTCATGCATTAGGAGAATTTGCTAAGACACGAAAGTCAGTTACACACACAGGTCCAGGAGTAGGTGCAACTCGTTCATCACAGCACGTATCATTAAAGTGAGGTAAATAAAATGTCTAGAATACAAGGAAAATCTCAGAGCGGATATACTCAATTATTGGAAGGCTCAAACCTTGTCTCTGCACGCGCAGTGAATATTGATTGTCATCACAAACACTGCTATCATATTGCTAAGGCGATTCGAGGTATGAATGCAGATTTGGCTATTCAATATCTAGAAGATGTAATCGACAAGAAGCGAGCAATCCCATATCAAAGACGTTCAAGAAAAGGCAGAGGTGGCAATACTATGGCCGGACACAGAAAAGGGAAAATGGGCCCAGGAAAGTTCCCTAACAAAGCCTCTAAAGAGTTCATAAAACTCATTAACAGTGCTATGGATAATGCTAGGCAAAGATATGACACAATAGATCCGGAAGATATGATAATTACTCATGTTGCAGCCCATAGAGGGCAAGTTTCCACTAACTGGAGGCCTAGGGCTATGGGAAGGGCATCTCCAAGTAACCACTATCAAGTTAATTTAGAAATCTTTCTAGAATTCTTTGGAGACGAAGATGAAGATATAGAAGATGAGGACTTTTGAGGTGATCTTATGAAGCAAAATACAATTAGAAATATGATTGGAAGGAATGTAGAACGCCAATTAGTCCGAGAATATCTACTTAAAGAGACAGAGAGAGCAGGATATGGTGGTTTAGTTTTCAATAGAACTCCAGAAGGGACAAAAGTCACTCTTAGTGCTGAACAAGTTGGGAGGGTGATTGGAAGAAGGGGTAAAGTAATCCACGAATTACAAAGAAGACTACAAGAAGATTTCAATTTACCAAATCCACAATTAGAGGTTGAAGAAATACAAGAATCTAGGACTAACGCACAAGTCATGGCCAGTAGATTAGCAAGCTCATTGGAAAGAGGTTGGTTTTTCAGAAGAGCAGGACATAGCACAGTACAGAATATTATGGATGCAGGAGCTAGAGGAGTAATAGTGATTTTAAGCGGAAAAATCACAGGAGCACGTCATAGAGTAGAAAAATTCCAAAAGGGACACATAAAGTATTGTGGCGAAACCGCTTTACAATTCATGGATGTCGGATTTTCTACTGCAGTAAAGAAATTAGGTACAATTGGGTGCACAGTAAGAATAATGCGTCCTGGTACCAAGTTACCACATGAAATAGACATTTTAGAACGATCAGAATCCGGACTTCCCGAATTAGTTGAATCCACCGGATATGTTCCACCAGAAATTTCTGAAATAACTAAGGAGGAAGAGTGATGGCACATATCAGATCTAAAGATATTGATGAAATGAGCGATGAACAGATTGAGCAAACTCTCAATGAATTGAGGGATGAAATGTTACAACTTCGTTCCCAACAAGCTCTTGGCGGTTCTGCATCTAATGCTGGAGAGTATAAGCAGACTAGAAGGAGCATTGCTCGGGTTTTAACAAAATTATCACTTAGAAAGGAGGATTAGAATATTGGCAGGAATTTGTAATCTTTGTGGACTTCCAGATGAACTATGTATTTGTCAGGAAATAGCCAAGGAGCAACAAAAGGCAGTAATTTCTGTAGTTAGAAGGAGATATGGAAAGATGGTTACTATGGTAGAAGGAATTGAAGATACGGCCATAGACATTGGTCAATTAGCTAAGATTCTCAAAGGCTCTTGTGCTAGTGGTGGAACCGTCAAAGGACGAACTATAGAACTTCAAGGAGATCACAAGAAGAAAGCTGCAAAGGTGCTAGAGCAGAATGGATTCCAGGTGGAGGTAAGATAATGAAATCGATTTTACAAATGCCTTGGATTTCTAAGAACATAGAAATTATCGACTCTTCAGATCCATCTCTAATTGGGATAAAAGGAATTATTCTAGATGAAACAAGTAGGACATTGGCTATTAAATCACAGAATCGCAGACTCATAGTCCCAAAAGATGTGGTTAAAATGAAGATTGAAGGACATGATATAACTGGCAGAAAAGTTACTCAAAAGCCTGAGGACCGAATCAATAGAAGATATAGGAGAGATTGAAATGAGAGATATTGGAATTGATGTAAAGACTCCAGAAGGTGAATGGGATGGGAATAAAAACTGCCCATTTTATGGAACTTTGAGAGTGAGAGGGCAAATTATCGAAGGCACAGTAGCTACCAGAGGAATGGATAGTTCAATAGTAGTCGAGCGTGCTACAACCAGATACTTGAAAAAATTCGAACGCTATGAAAAGAGAACAAGAAGATTTTCAGCACATTTGCCAAGTTGTATCGGGGAAATAAAATTAGGAGACAGAGTTAAAATCATGGAATGCCGTCCCCTATCTAAAACAGTCAAATTCTGCGTTATTGAAAGGGAGGATGGCGAATGAAAGGAATTGCAGGAAGGGTGACCTCTGGTTTACCTACACAAGCAAAGTTGGAGTGTGTGGATAATACTGGCGCCAAGGTTGTTCAATTGATAACAGTATTGAAGAAAGGTGGAGTTGCTAGACGATATCCCTCAGCAGGAGTTGGAGATATGATTCGTGTCACAGTGCGTAGGGGCACTCCTGAAACTCGACGCCAAATATTCAACGCTGTAATTGTTAGACAGGCTCGTCCTTTCAGGAGAGTAGATGGCACCTGGG
The DNA here is from genome assembly GCA_002496485.1 of Euryarchaeota archaeon UBA36. Lineage (GTDB taxonomy): Archaea > Thermoplasmatota > Poseidoniia > Poseidoniales > Thalassarchaeaceae > UBA36. The sequence continues at coordinate 3,946 of DAJW01000120.1, read as the reverse complement.
TCCAGTTTGAAGATAATGCATGTGTGATTGTCAATGAG
>DAJW01000120.1:0-3624 GCA_002496485.1 Euryarchaeota archaeon UBA36 | reverse complement strand
GGTCCAGTTTGAAGATAATGCATGCGTAATAACAAATGAAAGAGGTGAAGTTCAGGGTTCTGATATCAAAGGACCAGTTAGTAGAGAAGCAGCAGAGAGGTGGCCCAGAATTGCAGCCACTGCAAAACAAATAGTATAAGAGAGGTGTAATAATGAAGAGTAAAAAATCAGGAAAGCAGCGACTATCACAACAGAAAGCACCTATTCACGTCAGAAGAAAGAGAATGAGATCTAGGCTAGTATCCGACGATCCTGATTTGAAACACATTAGAACGGTAACTGTGAGAGTAGGTGATGAAGTTGAACTCTTAAGAGGTGATTTCAGCCATCCTAACAGCGTAAAGGCCGACTCTCGAGGTAAGAGGCTAGGCCAGTCTCGAGGTAGAGCTGGCATTAAGGCTAAAATCGCTAGTGTCGACTCAAAAACAGGCAATATTTTCATTGATGGACTAACGCAGAATACTGCAGATGGCAAAGAAGAAGCAATTCCAGTCAATCCCTCTAATATCATAGTAACAAAGCTTTTTGAAGGAGATCCAGTAAGAATTCAAGAACTAATAAAACGATCATCAGGAGGTTCTTCAGATGAGTAGAAGCCATATTAAAAGATTAATGATGCCTAGAAGTTGGCCTTTAACAAGGAAAACTAATATTTGGGCTCAGAAACCGAATCCATCCGGGCACTCATTAGAAATGTGCATGCCACTTGGAATCTTATTGCGAGATGTACTTAAGGTAGCCCACAATATGCGAGAAGCAAAAAGAATTCTACATTCAAGAAAAGTATTAGTTGACGGTAAAGTAGAGACAAATCGTTCCAGAGGAGTGGGTCTGATGGATGTCTTAACCGTAGGAAATAATAGTTATCGCTGCATCATAGATACCAATGGAAAACTAAGATATAGGCCAATTTCAAATAAAGAAGCATCTACAAAAATCTGTAAAATTATAGGTAAAACTACCATAAAAGGTGGAGAAACTCAGATAAATTTACACGATGGCCGTAATATAATTGGAACAGACGCCACTCAATATAATGTCGGAGACTCAATAATAATTTCATTACCCGACCAGAAAATTTCCAAGCATTTACAGAACAAAGAAGGATCATTAGCATTCCTTACTGGAGGTAGTCATATTGGTGAAATTGCGGTAATTAATAGTCTAGATATCAAGAGGTCCTCAAAACCTAATGAGACTCTATTCGATGACTTTGGTACAATATCCGATTATGTGTTTATAATCGATAAAGAATCATATATTCCAAAGGAGGCTGAATCGTGAGCAAAAATTTGAATCCCATGGTAATACCTAGAATTACAAAGGTAACTGTAAATATAGGAGTTGGAGAAGGAGGTCGAAGGCTTCAATTGGCTGAACAAGTTCTAGAAGTACTTACAGGCATGAAACCAGTCAGAACTTTATCCAAAAAGACAAATAGGGATTTAGGAACCAGAAAAGGCGCTCCAATAGGGTGTAAAGTTACTCTCAGAGATAAAGAAATGGTAACATCATTCCTTAAAGATGCCTTTTGGGTCAGAGAAAGTATTCTTCCAGAGTATAATTTTGACTCTCAAGGAAACCTATCCTTTGGCATCTCCGACTACACAGATTTTCCCAATCAAAAGTATGATCCAGATATAGGAATTTTCGGAATGGATATCAATGTTGTCTTAGAAAGACCAGGCCATCGAGTTTCTAGAAAAAGGCGAGATAAGTCAAGGATTCCTAAATCTCATATGATTGATAGAGAAGAATCAAAAGAATGGTTCGTTGAAAAATTTGGACTAAATATTGTGGAGGACTAAGTATGGCAAGAGATCATGGAGAGAGTATAGGAAGGACTAGCGGTTGCAGAAGATGCGGGCGCAGAAGAGGAATGATCAGGCGCCACGGTCTACGACTTTGTAGGCAATGTTTCAGAGATGTTGCTCCAGATATAGGATTTAAGAAATATTCATGAGGTGATAAAGATGCAGTTTGACCCATTAAATGATGCCTTTACGACGATATATAACGCTGAGACCGCTGGAAAATATGAAGTTACAGTTAGGCCGGCAAGTAAATTACTCTCTAGCATGCTGAACATAATGCAATCATCAGGATACATTGGAGAATATGAACAATTATCAGATGGACGAGGTGGCTCATTCAGAATAGAACTTATTGGAGCAATTAACAGATGTGGAGTGATAAAACCACGACATTCAGTAAAGAGATTAGACTTTGATAAATGGGAATCTAGATATCTTCCTGCTAGAGATTTCGGATTACTAATTTTAACTACTAATCAAGGTATAATGAATCACTTTGATGCCAAAAAGGAGAGAGTTGGTGGGCGGCTGCTTGCTTATGTTTTCTAGGAGAGATAAATATGCCAAAATTAGATAAGATTTCACATAATATTTCTATTCCAGATGGCGTTAATATCAATCTAGAGGGTCCAGTGGTCACTGTTTCCAAGGATGGAAAATCCCTGAAAAGGAAATTTAATCATAACAAATTATCCGTTTCTCATGAAAATAACATTATACAGGTATCTTGTCCGCTTCCACGCCGTTCCGAAAAAGCGCTTGCTGGAACATGGGCAGCTCATATCAAAAATATGATTCGAGGGGTAGATAATGGATTTGAATACAGATTAAAGGCAGTATTCAGTCATTTCCCTATGACATTAAAGGTAGAAGGAAACACTTTCATAATCAATAATATGCTAGGAGAGAAAGTTCCCCGTAGGGCCAATTTACCATGGACTCCATCTGAAGTAGAAGTAAGAATAGAAAATAAATCCGATGTAATCGTCATGGGGGCCGACAGAGAAAAAGTAGGCCAAACTGCAGCAAATATAGAATTAGCATGTAAGGTAAAAAAGAGGGATCCGCGAGTATTCCAAGATGGCATATACATCGTTTCCAAGGGAGCATGAGGTGAAAAAATGAATTATGAAGATTTAACACTCAAAGAACTAAAGGAAATTTTGAAATCAAGGAGCCTAAAGGTTTCTGGAAAGAAAGCTGAATTAGTTCAAAGATTACTAGAATCCGATAAAGAAACAACTAAGTCTAACAAAGAAGAATCTACATTAGATAAAGAAAGTATTGAAGACGAATCTCCCCAAGATGAAGAAAATGGAGATGAGGAGTACTCTGATGATGAAGATTACAATGATGAGGATTATGATGATGGAGAATTCGAAGAATGGGATGATTTCCACACCTCGAGACAAAAACCAATATTGGATGATGTAACCATCGAAGCTCTTTCAATCAGGAAAATTCAGAGTAATAAGCAACCCAAATTCAGAAGGCAGGAATGGTTCAGATACCGAAGACTTTCTAAAACAGGATATAGAAAGCCTAAAGGAAATGACTCAAAAATGAGAAAGAATAGGAAATACAGATCGCCCATGGCTAGAGTTGGATATGGAAAGATAAATACAGCTAGAGGACTTCATCCATCAGGATTTGAAGAAATACTGGTACATAATGAATTTGAACTTGAGGGCTTGGATCCTGAGAGGCAGGCAGTTAGGATAGGCTCTAAAGTTGGAAATAGAAAAAGATTTAGAATTCATGATAGGGCAGATAATTTAGGATTAAGAGTACTAAATAGAAGAAGAATTGA
>DAJW01000049.1 GCA_002496485.1 Euryarchaeota archaeon UBA36 | reverse complement strand
AGAGACTATAAAATTGTAGAAGAAGGCCCCATGCCCCCTGTCATGAAGGCATTTGAATACATTGGTACGGCCCAAGTCTCAAAATCAGCAGAACAGGCACGTTCGATGGCATTCTTATCCCCTCAAGATAAAATAGTCATGAATAGAAATCATCTTCTCTACGAAGCCAAGCAGAAGGCATTAGAGCTTTCAGAAGGATATAAGCCCCCCGAATCCAGAGAATATAATCTACCCGGGCCTTCCGGTAGAGTTGCTCTAGAACTCGCAGTAAAAGACTTGATTCTAGCAGGCAAGGCTACTCCCCACGATGAAGTTGTAACAAAGGAACTATCTTGGGTACTATCTGGCGGAGATAACGATATTTTACAAACAGTGAGTGAGGATGAAATTCTACTCTTAGAACGCGAGGCAATAGGTAGATTAGGTAGGAATGAAAAATCACTAGATAGAATGGAAAACATGTTGAAGACAGGAAAACCATTAAGAAATTAGGAGAAAAGAATATGGTAATATACAATGCACCCGTAAAAGATTACGAATTTCTATTCAATGAGGTTTTTGATGTAATTCCAATTATTCAAAAACTAGGATATGAAGAAATGGATTCAGATTTCTTAACAATGTTAATGGAAGGTTGGGCTGATCACACCACAAATGTATGGTTACCAATAAACCAACTTGGAGATAAATTGGGAATTAGTTATGAAGACGGTTCAGTTAAATCACCAAAAGAATTCAAAGATGCATATCATAAAGCTGCTCAAAGTGGTTGGCTATCTACTTCTTGTAAGGAAGAACACGGTGGTATGGGCGTCCCAATTTTCTTCGAATCAGTAACATGGGCAGAATTTGGAACCGCGACAAATATGGCACTGAGTGTCCTACCCGCGCTTTCAACAGGTGTCTATGAGGTATTAACTGAGCATGGAGATCAACATTTAGTTGATTACTTTGCTTCAGAATTAGGGAAGGGCTCTTGGTCTGGAACAATGTGCCTCACAGAACCACATGCAGGTACCGATTTAGGTATAATTTCTACAAATGCGATACCTAGAGAAGACGGCTCATATGCCATTTCAGGAACTAAAATTTTTATCACATATGGAGAACACGATATTACCGAAAATATAATCCATTTAGTTCTTGCAAAGACCCCCAATGCCCCAGAAGGAACAAAAGGTATCTCTCTTTTTCTAGTACCGAAGTATCTACCTTCAGATTGGAAATCTGGATCACTTGAAGGAATATCTAGTAATCTTGGAAAGGAAGTTAATGGTATCTCCTGTTCTGGTAGTGAGGAAAAAATGGGTTTACATGCATCCCCTACTTGTGTTATTAACTTCGAAGATAGTATTGGTTGGAGAGTTGGAGAATTACATGATGGTATGCCACTCATGTTTAAAATGATGAATCGTGAAAGAGTAGCTACTGGAATGATGGGAATCGGATTGGCAGAAATAGCCTATCAGAACGCCCTTTCATGGGCTAAAGATAGAAGACAAGGAAGGGATTTGAATGGTATCAAAGATCCTAATCATAGAGCAGATAATATACTGGTACATCCCGATGTCAGAAGAATGCTACTAGAAGCAAAAGTGAATACTGAAGGGTGTCGAGCACTAGCTGCATGGACGGGAATATTACTAGATCAGGTTAAGAGTGAAAATAAAAAAGAATCAGAAAAGGCTCAAGCACTGCTTGATTTATTCACTCCAATTGTAAAGGCACATTTTACAGATTTAGGATGTGAAACAGTTAGTACCTGCATCCAAGTTATGGGTGGTGCAGGATATTGTACAGAATACGGAGTCGAACAATTCTACAGAGATGTCAGAATTTCCAAGATTTGGGAAGGAACCAATGGAATCCAGGCATTAGATTTGGCAGGTAGAAAAATAACTCAAAATATGGGAAAAAATTTACGATATCTTTTATGGCCACTAACCGAATTCATAGAAGAAAATAGAGAAATTTCTGAGATGGAAGAATTTAACAGACCATTGTATCAAGGAGTCAAGGGACTTCAGCAATTAACTCTCTTAATGATTTCACAAGGCCAAGCTAATCCACATTTCTTAGCAGCAGGGGCAACCGATTACTGTAGGTATTTTGGAAATGTACTGTTAGCATACATGTGGGCGAAAATCTCTAAAATTTCTTTACAGAAAAGTGGAATTCCTTTTTATGATGCTAAAATTGCAAGCTCCAGATTCTTCTTCGATAGAATATTTCCAGAAACCTTAGCTTTAGGAGCTAAAATCCAATCCGGCCACAAATCAATGATGAATTACCCGGAGGAGATGTTTTGACTGTTTCAAAACTAATTCCAAAAAACTCTCATCGTGGAAAATCTGCAGCATACGAAACCACTCCAGTAAACTGGGCACCTACAATCCCTGGAGTATTAATGATATTAATTCCAGGGGAAATAATTGCACTGATTTTATTTCCATCATGGAGAGGGACCTTTGCACCTTGGTTATTACTCGGAATTACTATACCTTTTGCAGCATGGCTATTTTTTTATTGGAAAATATATCTATCAGTTTTCGTAACAAGATCGCTGGATACGGAGAAAATAGCAGATCCTAGGTGGAGGCCTTTTACATTTTCCGGATGGGGAAATGAAAAAATGAAAGCGCAGATAATAGAATCAGAAGTTGGTAGTAACGATTTGATACTATATCTTCATGGGTACCGTTCTAGTTTGGGAAGAGGAGAATCAAGATGCCTACATTTACATGATTTAGGATTTAATGTTGTAAGCCTAGACCAGAGGGGTTTTGGAGAGCAGAAGGGAAGAGTAGATTGGACTATCTTAAAGGTACTAGCAGATATAGAAGGATTACTGGAAGAAGTCCCCAAAGAACTCGGATTTATCCCTGAAAAGTTTTGGATTTATGGACATTCAATGGGTGGCTTCTTAACAATCAGACTTTCTTCACATCCATCCGGCTGGTGGGAAGAATCACTAAAGGGAACCATATTGGAATCTCCTGCTACATCCTTTCCAAAAATAATCGAAAAACATTTACCTGGTAGAATGGAGCTTGCTATGCCATGGATAAGACATATTTTAAGGAGAGAATATGAAAGAATCCATCCAGATTTAAATGTGCGTTATGCGAATGCAGAACTGCCTTTCTGGGGAATTCCCAATCTACCCACATTAGTGGTACAATCCAAAAATGATGAAGTCCTCGGCTCAGAACATTTTTCTCTAATCAAGGAACATCTTTCAGAACATTCCGACATATACCTAGTAGATATACCTCATACTTCAGCAATAGATAAACCGGAGAGACAAAAAATTGTTGAAGATTGGTTGAAAGAAGAAATCAATGGATGAAAACATGATTATAGATAATGTAAAATTAGAAAATGAGATCAAAAAACTATCAAAACCATTGAGATTTAGAATATTTACAACTTTGAAAATGCCTTCATCTGCTTTTGTAGGACTTAGGATACAAGAATTTAGTATGGACTCTTGTACTACATCACTTCCTGGTGGATGGAGAACTCAGAATCCTTTTCAATCAATGTATTGGGCTGTACAAGGAATGGCAGCAGAAATGAGCACAGGAGCATTTCCCTTTGCAATATCCAAATCAATTTCACAAAGATTGAGAATGTATGTAGTCGGCCTAGAGTCAGATTTTATTAAAAGAGCAAAGGGAAAAATAATATTCCAATGCTCAAATTTATCGGAAGCATATATTGCTGTTGAAGAATCAATAAATACAAAAAAACCTGTAAACTGTATTTTAATTTCAACAGGAAAAGATTCTTCCGGGGAAGTGGTTTCAAAATGGCTATTCAAATGGAACTTTTTAGCATTGGAAAGGAAGTGAAAAAATTACCAAGAAAAATAGATTACTAGAGCATTCCGGAGTAAAGTATCCAATTATTTGTGGGGCTATGTATCCTTGTTCCAATCCCGAATTAGTTGCTGCTGCAGCAAATGGAGGCGGAATGTCAATTATACAACCAGTATCTCTTACTATGGTTCATGGATATGATGAACCAAATCTAAATCAGGGATTGATTAATGGAATAAGATATATCAAATCAATAACTAATTCTCCTTTAGGATTTAATGCCTTGATTGAGAAAGGAAATGAAAAATATTTGAAGAGAATGTCAGAGTGGATAGATATCGCGCTAGATGAAGATATTCGTTTTTTTGTTACTTCATTAGGGAAGCCGGATTGGGTTTGTGAAAAAGTACACTCTAGAGGAGGTTATGTATATCACGATGTGACTACTAGAATCCATGCAGAAAAAGGAGTTAGCTGTGGAGTAGACGGTCTAATATGTGTAAATAATAGAGCTGGCGGTCACCTAGGTTCAGATGATATGGAAAAGATGTACGAAGACTTGAAAGATCTAGATTTACCTCTTATCTGTGCGGGCGGAATTGGTAGTGAAAAAGAATTACAAAGGGCACTGAGCATCGGTTACGAAGGAGTTCAAATGGGAACTCGATTCATTGCTACTACCGAATGTTCATCTCCTGAGGGATATAAAGATGCAATAGTCAATTCCTCTGAAGAAGATATTGATTGGACTGTAAAACTAACTGGGGTACCAGTATCAGTCATTAAAACAGCCTCATATAAAAGAGAAAACCCTTGGTTTGTAAGACTATTACTCTCTGGAAGGTTAAAACATCGAACACGATGGATTCTAAATTTCCTTTCATTTCAAAGATGGAGAAAGATGACCCAAGGCCGTAAATCTTCAAAAGAAATTTGGTCTGCTGGAAAGAGTGTTGAAACTATCAATAGTATTGAATCTGCTACAGTAATCATGGAAAGATTGGGACAATCCATTTCTCAATAAATTTCGTCAGAACTAAGATTAACTGATGATTCCCAAGGTCATGCAGACATTGAGGACGTTAATTATTCTTGCACATCCCGCTGCAGCCTTGGTAATTTTATGGTTATTTTTTAATCAAAGAAAATGGAGAAAAAGGTCACTGGTAACCAAAGGTTCCGAAAGAGAAAGGCAGATACAGAATCATGAATCGATGGGGAATAATATTCTAATTTATAGCATTCTAATTGTCCTTTTAGCATTTATATCAAATATTTTTAGGGGAATTATTGATTTCAATAGTCCCACGTATTATTTGATTCCAGGACACTTCCATGGTTGGTCCGGTATTTTAGGTTTGATAATGATGTTTGGACTCTGGAATCTAGGTAAGAAAACTAGTTTAGCAAAGAAGTCAGGCTCTTCATTTCACAGACAAAAAGAAATACATGGTAGAGTGAGTGATATTTTGGCTATGCTAATTGTAATTCATTCTTTTTTGGGCTTGTTATATTTATTGTCAATCTTATGAACCCTCTCATCCCAGAGTTTTTGCCAATGCAATATATTTGCATTAATATCAGATTTATTCACAATCCGATCTACTATCTGCCCATCATTCAGTGGAATTATTCTGCAACCACAAGCGTTAGGATGTCCACCACCATCAATATCAAATAATGTTGCCATTTTAGTCAAATCAAATACACCTCCGTTTGGATGAATAAAGGAATTTGTATAAAAAGAAGCAGAAACCGGATACCCACTCTCAGATCCGAAACTAATACCAGTGTCTCCATGTATAACTATGCAAGCATCGCATTCATCACCAGCGATTGCTGTAACGTGATATCCATTAGATCTAACTCCCAAATCTTCCATCCTTACTACAGCCAATCTATTTATTATACGTAAATTTCCTTCAATCAACTTAGCTAATTTTTTCTGTTCCGACCTCTTTTTCTCTAATTTTTCAGCAATTTCACTTACTTCTAATATCTTCTCTACATTCAGACCATCTTCTAAAAATTTTAAAATCATCCTCGCTATTTTTTCATCATCATCAATTATCCTTCCAAGCCAAATAAATGCATTATCAGAAAAAAACTCTTCTCTACTAATTCTTCCACTATCCAACTTATCAACCCAATCAATTAAGGGTTCAAAATCATCTAACTCTAACCTTGTGGATACCAAATCGAAAGCAATTCTTGCTGCAGATGGACTATCTTTCCATATAACCATACAATCTATATTTTCATCTTCACTTGGAGCATTGGATTTGTGATGATCAATACTTAAGCCACACTTATTATGTCTGGGCAAATCACAAATCACTGTCCACTGATCAATAATAGAATCAAGATGACCAGATCTCAATTCTCCTGGATGACCAAATGAGATACTAGCACTTGACCACCATCTTTTCAGAATGGCTGCAGTAACTACTCCGTCCAAATCCCTGTCTGTAAGAATATGCCGGATTTCAAGTTCGAGCGCGCCTACCAATGTTATTTTACAGAAGCAACTACTCATTTTACTTTCCGAAAAATGTATTTGGCAAGGGTTTATTTTTAGATGTAATTTACAATCTTTTATGACAGCTGAAAATCACAATATGGAAACATCATGTGGCTTTATACTTTTGAATTTTGATAGCATTCTACTACTCCAATATCCACAAGGTCATTGGAGCTTCCCTAAAGGACATATTGAGGAAGGAGATTTAAATCACCATTCGACTGCTTCAAGAGAATTAAATGAAGAAACTGGTATAAGAGATATTAGAATCGATAAAAATTGGAGCAAGAGGACCGAATATTCTTTTCATAGAAAAGGTAAACTAATACCTAAACAAGTATTTTGGTATATCGCAGAAACCGATGAATTATCTGTCAATTTATCTAACGAACACACAAATTATCTTTGGCTCGATTTCGATTCCGCTAGTAATCATTTAACTTTCAATCAAGAGAAGAAACTTTTACTATCCGCTAGGCGGTATTTAGAATCTCAGGGTAAGAATTTCTGATTTTAGAAATTTATTTTAAAAATCAGTAGCTCTGACAGTCTTTCGACCGTTTGCCTGTGCTCTAGCAATTGCTTGGCTAACAGCTGCATCAGCTACAGCATTCATAGCCCCCATTGCATCTCCGCCAGTATTGCAACCAGCTGCTTTGAATGCTTCCTTTACTCTGCTAGCAACAACCATTCCAGATCCGGAGTTTCCACCAGCATGTATATCATGAGACCTTACAGTCTTCCTTCCATTAGCTCCACATCGAGCTACTGCTGCTGCTACTGCAGCTCCTACTGCAGCATCTAGAGCGCCTGACGCGTCTCCTGCTGTGTTACATCCGCCTGCCTTGATTGCTTCCTTCATCTTACTGTTATAGACCATTGTCATGTTTCGCTCGGAAACGCCAACCTATTTTGAATATTAGGGCGAAAAAGACCCTAAAATCACTCAGACTTAGAATTTCTTTTGCCTAGTGGGGTCCATAATTTCTCTTTTTCACCTGTGTTCATCGTAATCCACCTTCCAAGTACAAATAACCAGTCTGATAACCTATTAAGATAGAATATTACCTCATCTCTGACCTCTTCCCCATCAATTTCTCTTAAACCACATGCTTCTCTTTCTGCTCTCCTAGCAACAGTCCTAGCTACATGCAATACTGCTACTGGTGCACTTCCGGTAGGTAGGATGAATGACTCCAATGGCTCCAAATCTTCTAGCCACATATCCATTTCGTTAATTAGCCTATCACATTCTTCAATACCAACTAACTCAATCTGTTTTGGTATATTATTAGGTGGACACGAGCACTCACCACCAATATCAAAAAGCTCCTGTTGAACAATCCCCAGTGCATGATTTGCCTCATCAGGCCTATGAAATCTTGTTATTCCAGGCATTCTTTCCAATTCCATCCTTACAACTCCAATTAGAGAATTCACTTCATCTATAGTGCCGTATAGTGAAACCCTGGGATGATTTTTAGGCACCCTAGTTCCATCTAATAAGCTAGTTTCACCATCATCTCCAGTTCCAGTATGTACCCTCGTAATACGAACCATATATTAGGCGAAAAAGACATCGAATATGAACCGTCCTAAATTAAAAATTCAATTCTCCAAGACTATCTTCTACAGCTTTAACCCACGAGTCATCTAAAGAACTCCATCCACCATTCCTTTCTAATTCAATGGTATGATGTTTTTCACTTTCCTTATTGCCCAGTTTTCTATATATCAAAATAAGAGCTGCATGACTCATTGAATTTATCCATGAATCTTCACTATCCCATGATTTCTCAAAATGAGCAATTGCTCCATTTGGGCCTTCAATCAAACCCCTCTGAATTTGTCTGATGCCTGACTTAGACCATGACACACCTGGAATACCAATCACTAGACCTCTAAAAATTAGGTATATTTCTAATGCTAACAAAATACTAGCAACCACGAATAAACCAATCTGCTGAAATTGCTCAGCATCATCCCACCTACTTGAAAGAAGCCAAATACCACCCGCACAGAATAAAACTCCACCCAATGGAGCTAAAATTACATCTTTTTTTGTAATTCCCATATGTCTTATTCCAAAAATAACCCCTAATCCACCTGTAATTAGCGACAAGGTAGGAGCGACATCTTCAGATCCCTCTCTCGGACTACTTTCACTAATCCAAAGAAATAATGCAAGCAATAAAACTAGGCCAGAGAACTTTCCCCCAATCTCCGGAAAAGGTTGAAGACGACTGTAGTAGAATGTCACAATTCCAACTAATAAAAATAAACCAATCCAAAATAGCATAATTTATTCATCCTCGGTTTTTTCTAATCTCCAGCCTAATTTCCAGAATTCTTCATTATCGAGATATGAAATCCATTCTGTTCCCCTAGCATTTAGCAATGTTTCAGCTCTTCTATTTAATCCATCTAACAGAACATCTTCTATTTCACCAGACTCGAATGACTTTACCCATTCGTTCTTCATTTGTAGTATCTTGTTTTGCCCACCCTCTCTATCATTGAATGAAGACTCGCATAGTTCCCTCAATTCTTGTAGCCACATTCGAGATCCTTTTACATGAGGTTCATTTTCAAAAGATTTTTTTTTCTTTTTGAAAGGCCACCACGACATGTTATCGATATATCGTGAATGTTCAACTATATTCATTCTTTGCAAACCGCTAAGTGTGAAATTATACTCGAAAGACATATGGCTAGACTGGTAATTTATCTGTTTGGAAAGCCTAAGAATTCAAATATTCGCAATCTTATAGATGACTACACTTCTAGAATATCAAAGAGAGGCATCTCAGTCATATATTTCCCCGAAAAAAAAGGAATTTTGGAATATGAAAATAAACTACTCTCTCTCGATGGAAAATTAATTTTAGCAGACGAAAACGGTGAAAAAATGAAAAGTTTACAATTTGCGAATTTTATCAAAAATATCCAACTTCATTCCGCTAAAATACATTTTGCAATCGGACCAAGCTCCGGCTTTTCGAAAAAGATTAAAGAAGAAGCAAACTCTTTGATTTCCCTATCAAGAATGACATTTCCTCATGAGTTAGCAGCATTACTTCTGATTGAACAGATATACAGAGGAGTGGAAATTATACGAAATTCACCATATCACGTGGAATAGATTTAACAAATTCTATCAATTATATGTAATTTTTCTAGATATATCGGCATATTAAAACCGTACTTTTTGTAGTACTATTGA
>DAJW01000060.1 GCA_002496485.1 Euryarchaeota archaeon UBA36 | reverse complement strand
CGGATTGCAAGAAAAGCATGGAGCACACAGGGTCTTCGATGCCCCACTTGCTGAAGGTGGAATTGCAGCTATTGCATTCGGAATGGGATTGAATGGACTGCGCCCGGTTGCAGAAATCCAATTCGCAGACTACATCTTCCCTGCTTACGACCAAATCGTAAACGAAATCGCAAAACTTCGCCACCGGTCTGGCGGTGAATTCTCAACACCTGTCACAATCAGAACTCCTGCAGGTGGAGGAATTAGAGGAGGCCATCATCACTCTCAATCTCCAGAGTCACAATTTACACATACCCCTGGCTTAAATGTAGTTTATTGCTCAACACCATATAATGCAAAGGGATTGTTAATTAGTTCAATTGAGAGTAATGATCCGGTAATTTTCTTCGAGCCTAAAAGGTGCTACAGAGGTCCATTCTATGGGGATCCGCATGATGTTCCAACTTGGAATAATCATTCAGAAGCAGAGGTCCCGGATTCATACTACAAAATTCCATTGGGGGAAGCAAGAATTGTTATGGAAGGAAAAGAATGTACAGTCCTTTCATGGGGTGCAATGGTTCACGTTTGCGAACAGGCAATAAAAGATAGTGGAAAATCCTGTGAGTTGATAGATTTACAGAGTTTGGTCCCATGGGATAAAGAAACGGTCGTAAATTCAATAAAAAAGACTGGAAGATGTGTAATCGTTCATGAAGCTCCAAAAACTAGTGGTTTTGGTGCTGAGATGTCGGCTTCAATACAAGAAAGATGTTTTTATCATCTTGAAAGTCCTATAAAAAGAGTAACTGGTTGGGATACTCCATTCCCTCATACTACTGAGTGGGACTATATGCCGGGACCTGCTCGAATAGTAAAGGCGATATCTGAAGTCATGGAGGACTGATTATGGTGAAGCACGATTTCAAACTGCCAGACATAGGTGAGGGCGTTGTAGAAGGTGAGATTGTAGATTGGCATGTTTCAGTGGGAGATTCTGTTAGTGAAGATGACCCCATTGTCGATGTAATGACGGATAAAGCAACTGTTACAATTCCTTCTCCGGTTAGTGGTGTAGTAACATCATTAAGTGGGGATATAGGAGATATGGTTGCTGTAGGATCAGTTTTAGTGCAATTCGATGGAGAAGTATCGGAAGTAATTAATGAAATTTCTGATGGAATTGATGAGCAAGTGCTAGAAGAATCAATAGAAGAAAAAATTACAGAAGCTACAGAATCAGTAATTCCTGTAATAGAGGAAAGTAAAATATCTCAGAGCGTAGAAGTTTCTAAAGAATCCATATCCAAAAAACCAGAAGTAAATGATTTAAAGCCCTTAAATGGACGAATACTAGCTAGTCCTGCGGTCAGAAGAAGGGCGCGAGAAGCTGGGATTCAATTAGATTCGGTCAGAGGAAGTGGCCCGGCTGGTAGAGTTAGACATGCAGATTTGGATACATACATAGCAGTAGGCGGAACAATTGCCGGAGCGGTTCCAACTTCATATTCGGCGAAAAGAACTGATGTGACTGAGGTAAAAGTGGTTGGATTAAGAAGGAAAATTGCGGAACAGATGGTGAAGAGTTCTAATACAATTCCTCATTTCTCTTATTTTGAAGAAGTAGATGTTACTCAGCTTGAAAAACTTAGACAACTATTGAACTCTACAAAGGATGAATCGCAAGTAAAATTGACTTATTTACCATTTATCATGCTTGCATTGTCCAAGATTATGCCTGATCATCCAGAATGTAATGCTCTGTTTTATGATGACGAAGGGGTGGTAAATAGGCACTCTGCAGTGCATTTGGGCATAGCAACACAAACTGAAAGAGGGTTATATGTTCCAGTTGTGAAGCATGTTGAAACTATGGACATATGGAATGCAGCATCAGAACTATTGAGGGTCGCTAATTCTGCTAGAGAAGGTAGTGCTAGTTTAGATGATTTAACTGGATCAACGTTTACAATTACTAGTTTGGGGAGAGAAGGTGGGCTAGGAGCAACTCCAATAATTAATTATCCTGAAGTGGCGATTTTAGGTGTTCATAAGGCAAGAGAAATGCCAGTAGTTGAAAGCGGAAATATAGTAGTTCGTAGAATTATGAATCTATCTAGTTCTTTCGATCATAGAGTAGTCGATGGTGCGGATGGTGCAAGACTCATCCAACACCTTAAGATGATGCTCGAAAATCCAGCATTAATTTTCATCAGGTGATATTATGGGTGAGATTAAGAAATGTCAGGTTTTGATTATCGGTGCGGGGCCCGGTGGATATGTTGCAGCAATACGTGCGGGCCAGCTTGGCCTAAACACAATAATTATCGAAGGGGATAAGGCGGGCGGAACTTGTCTAATTCGAGGGTGCATTCCAAGTAAAGCAATTATTCATGCTGCTGAAAGATTTGAATCACTGAAAGAACATGCAAAAGAAAATGGACATATGGGTTTGAAAATAAATTCTGAACCGGAAATAGATATGGCAGCTTTAGTTTCATGGAAAGATGGTATTGTTAATAGGTTAAACAAGGGAGTGGAAGCTTTACTTACAGCTGCAGGGGTAGAAATATTACACGGATGGGCAAAATTTTCAGGCCCTAAAAATTGTACAGTCACTGGAGAGAATCAAAGTATAGAAATCGAGGCTGAAAATGTAATTATTGCTACTGGATCCAGTCATATTGATTTACCATTTATGCCATGCGATGAGGATAATATTATTTCATCGACTGGAGCTTTGGATTTACAAAAATTGCCAAAGAAAATTGCTATAGTTGGTGGAGGTTATATCGGAGTTGAGTTGGGTTGTGCATTTGCTAAATTGGGCTCTAAAGTTTCTATTGTTGAAGGAATGGATAGTATACTTGGCATCTTTGATAGAGAACTGCGACGACCTCTGGAAATTTGGTTAAAAAAACATGGCGTAGAGGTATTTACGAAATCACTTGCTAAGGGGGCTACAATAAAAGGGAAAGGTTCCGGTAAGAAAGTGGATTTAACTTTCGAAAAAGATGGGGAAGAAATTACTCTCAATGTAGACAAGGTGTTAGTTACAGTGGGAAGGAAGGCAAATATTGATAATTGTGGGATAGAAAACACAGGAATTAGGTTGGATTCTTCTGGAAGATTCATTAGAATTGACAGGCAATGTAGGACTAACATACCTGGAGTCTATGCTATTGGTGATGTATCTGGAGAGCCCATGTTAGCCCATAGAGCTAGTGCACAGGGTGAAATGGTTGCAGAAATCATCGCCGGGCATAATAGAGATTTTGATAAAGTTGCTATTCCGGCAATAGTTTTCACGGAACCAGAAATAGTTTCCGTCGGATTACTTCCGGATGAAGCGAAGGATTTGGGAGAAGAAATAATAATGGGAAAATTTCCTCTAGCAGCTAATGGTAGAGCTTTAACATTGGAAGCGGAAAAAACCGGAGGATTCATTAGAGTGATTGCAAGAAAATCTGATAATGTTATTTTGGGAATTCAAGCTGTAGGTAGTCATGTAGCAGAACTTCATGGGGAATTCATATTAGCTTTAGAAATGGGAGCTCTGCTAGAGGATATAGCCAGTACAGTTCATGCACACCCAACTATGGCTGAAGCATTCCACGAAGGCGTTCTGAAAACTTTAGGTCATGCCATTCATGCCTCTTGAGGATTATTATGGAAGAAATTAAAGTTTTAAAGCTAGAAAATGGGGATTATGAAGAAGTTTTCATGCTAATGAAAAATCTCCAGAAAAAGAGGATAGAAAATAAAATTACTGACACAATGATTATAGTTGAACATGAAGAAATAGTCACTGTAGGCCCTAAGGCTAGGAGGGAAAAGGTCCTAGTTTCAAACTACCCTACATTCCAAACCGATCGGGGAGGTGGAATTACTTGGCACGGCCCAGGACAATTAGTAATTTATCCAATCATAAAATGGAAACCTGAAGAGCAAAGTGTCAGGAAAATAATCAGTAGATTAGAGGATTGGAGCATTTCATCTTTGAGATTATGTGGGATTGAGGCATATAAAAATGATAAAATGCAAGGTATTTGGGTTGATGGTTATAAGATAGGTTCTATTGGTCTTTCTTTTCTTAAATGGGTTAGTAGGCATGGATTATCAATTAACATAGATACCCCAGGAATGAGAGTAGAAGAGCTTGAGGGATGCGGATTGGATGCGGGAATACACACTAGTTTGAAGAAGCTGGGATATGACAGAGATTTGTCTGGTCGAAAGTTAGATTTAGATAGATTTGGAAGGGCATTTATTGATACTTGTCGAGAAGTATTAGATAGAAATCCAATATTCGAAGATAATAATGTTTTGAGGTCTAATGATGTTGCCCCAGAAAAGTGAATTTGCTAAGTATTGGAGTATTAATCCTAATACAGTTTTTCTTAATCATGGTTCCTTTGGTGCAACTACAAAATTGGTATTGGAAGAGCAAGATAAGTTAAGGAATCAATTAGAGTCTGATCCAGTATGGTTTTTAGAAGAGGTTGTCGAGGAGATGTGGTTAGATTCAATCCTATCTCTATCTAATTTCTTAAATGCGGATCCGAAAGGTATGGCATTTCTAAGCAATGCAACTTCAGGTGTAAATACTGTCTTGAAATCATTATCTCTCAATCCAGGTGATGAAATTATTGTCCCCAATCATACATATCAGGCTTGCTGGAATGCAGTAGATTTTGTTGCATCAAGGACGGGGGCAGAAACTGTAATTGTAGAAATTCCTTTTCCAGTAAATTCTAAAGAAGAAATTATTGAACCCATCTTGGAAAATGTTAGCAGAAAAACTCGCTTAGCAATAATTGATACAGTTTCAAGTCCAACAGGAATAAGAATGCCGTTTGAGGATTTGATATTTCATTTGCAATCAAAGAAAGTAGATGTACTACTCGATGCCGCTCATGGACCTGGAATTGTCCCTCTAGATCTGAATAAATTAAAGCCAGCTTATTGCGCTGGTAATTTGCATAAATGGATATGTACTCCAAAAGGTTCCGCATTTCTACACATTAGAGAAGATAAGATTGGAGGGATAAGACCGCTATCAATTAGTCATGGAGCATCTGTAAACGGTACAATAGAAGAAAAATTCAGATTTGAGTTTGACTGGCAGGGAACTTGTGATCCTACTCCATGGTTATGCATTCCTAAAGCGATATCGCATATTGAGAATCTGGTTGATGGTGGATGGAGTGAGGTTATGCGGAGAAATCGGGAATTAGTACTAGCTGCTAGAAAAATTCTTTCTGAAGAGTTAGGGCTGGATTTGCCATGTCCTGATTCAATGATTGCATCATTGGCTAGCATAATAATTCCAAATAAAGGCGAAATTGCAAATTCGGTTTTTGACACCGACCCATTGCATTCCAAGCTAATCAGAGAGTTTGGAATACAAGTTCCAGTTTTCAATTGGCCTCATCATGACAGAAGATATTTGAGGATTTCAGCGCATCTATACAATCATATTGATGAATATAAATATCTTGCAAAAGTTCTTTCTGATTTAATTTAATATGCAATCATTCAAATCTGATAGCTCGGAGCATATTTTATGCCGCTAGCAGTAATTGCGATAACTGGGGCTTCGGGAGCTCAATATGGAAAGAGATTGCTAGAAGAAATGCTAGTGGCCGGATGGGATATAGATCTAATAATTACTAGAGCTGGTGCTATAAATTTAGATTTAGAATGCGGACTTAAACCTGAAGATTTGATTTCTGAAGGTAGAGTAACTTTGAATGATAATAAAAATCTCGCAGCCAGACCGGCTTCTGGTTCAGCAAAATATGATGCATACATTATCTGTCCTGCAAGTGGGACTACCATTGGAAAGATAGCAGCAGGTATTTCTGATAACTTAACTACACGAAGTGCATTGGTCTGTTTAAAGGAGAAGAGGAAAATGATTGTAGTCCCAAGGGAAACTCCGGTTGCGACTGTACACCTTGAAGCTATGACAAAGCTATCTTCTTGGGGCGTAGTTGTCCTTCCTGCCAATCCTGGATTTTATCATTCTCCCGAAAATATATCGGATTTGATAGATTTTGTAGTAGCTAGAATTCTCGATCAATTAAATATAAATCATAATCTAGGAAAAAGATGGACTGGAGAAGAAGTCGATATGAATTAATTTTCTATCATAGACTTAATCTCATCATAATCTGGTTCCACACCTGGGTTCGGAGCTACCCACTTGAAAGTTATTCTTCCTTCTTTATCCAGTATGAATACTGCTCTATTAGCGCAAACATAATTTTCTAGTCCACCCAAACCCTCAAAGATTACATCATATGAAGAAATTACTTTTCTTTCATAATCTGATAATAATTCGAAACCTAGGCCATATTTTTCTGCGAATGCCTTATTCGACCATGGAGCATCGACACTGATGCCAATTACATCTGTATTCAATGACGCAAAAAACTCCATATTATCATTAATTGTACATAGTTCCGTATCGCAAACTCCAGAAAAAGAAGCTGGATAGAATGCGAGTAAGACTTGTTTACCGTGATAGTCGCTAAGACTAACGTCTTCTTTGTTACAATTTTTTAAAGTGAAGTTAGGGGCATGCTCTCCTACTGATGTCATAGTTATGGGATGAGGTATAGAATTTCAATATAATGTAGGGGTTTCGAATGAAGGAATTAACGAAATTTGAGCATTGGAAAGAATTACTTAATTTTGGTGAATTTGCTATTTTTATTTCGAAATCATCATGTGACTCATGTAAAGAAATTGAGAAAAAAATTGAAGATTTTGAATATAAGAATATATTCAAGATTTCACTTGATAATTATGGATCATTTAATTTGCGAAAGGAAATTAATTGGATTAGAAAGGAAGTTGAGATATTACCATTTATTGGAATTATTAGTCGTGAAGTTTTGGTTAAGAAATTTCAGGGAAATGAAGTTCAAAAGGCATTGACTTTCCTACATTCTAACAGGGCATTGGATTCCGAGTAAATCTAGTCCCAGCTCTATTTCTCTGGCTGTTAAATCGCAAATTGCCAGACGGCTAAGAGTTCTTGATTCGTCTTCATCATTAATTATCTGACAATTTTCATAAAAACTCGCAAAGGATGAGGCAATAGAGAAAATATGAGTGCATAAAGTGTGAGGGTTGTAAGTATTTACAGATTCTTCAAACTTTTCGGCGAATTGTAATAATTGCCTACAAAGTTTTTGTTCTTCCAAAGTTTCGCAAAAAATCTCTAGATTTTGAAGATGCGATTTATTTCCGCCCCATTTTTCAAAAATACTACAAATTCGGGCATATGCATATTGTAAATATGGCGCAGTATTCCCGTCAAAAGAGAGCATACGATCCCAATCAAATACGTAATCTTTAGTTCTATCAGTAGATAAATCTGCATATTTTACAGCGCCAATGCCAATAATCCTAGCTACCTCTTCCCGTTCGGAACCCTTGATATCCGGATTTTTTTCTTCAATTACTGATTTCGCCCTAAAAATTGCTTCATTGAGTAAATCCAGTAATTTTACCGCATTTCCTTCTCTACTCTTGAGAATTTTACCATCTTTACCCAATACAGAACCAAAATTTACATGTTTTGTTATCCTGCTGTCATCGATAAAATTTGCCTTATGAGCAGCTTGGAATATCATCTCGAAGTGTTGTTTTTGGGGGGTTCCTACGACATAGAGTAAAGTATCGCAATCCATTCTCTCAACTCTATCAATAATACAAGCTAAGTCGGTAGTGCTGTAGTTATATCCGCCATCATTTTTTCTGATTATCATAGGCAATGGTTTACCATCTCTATTGGTCCAGCCGTCTAAATAAATCACGTCAGCTCCTTCACTATTTTCAAGTAAGTTATTTTTGGATAATCGTTCAACTACAATTGGAAGTAATTCTTGATAATGAGACTCCCCCATTAAATCTTCATTAGTTAAAAGAACTCCTAAAGTTTGATAGATT
>DAJW01000028.1:458-4024 GCA_002496485.1 Euryarchaeota archaeon UBA36 | reverse complement strand
TTTCTTATTTTATCCTTAGGAGAATCTTTTCTTGATGCAAATACCCCAAGTATCATAGGAAATCCAGTTAATTCATTCCATTCATTAATTAAGTTTAATCTAATATTTTCTGATTTTAAGTTATATTCATGCAATGCCCGATCTCCAATTACCAATGCCCCATCACATTGATTCAACATATTGTTTACATGGGGGCCGGTATCAATAAAACTCGGAGAGACTGATCTCTTAGAAAGAATCCATTTTAATAGAAACTGGGATGAAGATGAGTCAGAAGGTAGGGCTATATCTCTCATTTTTTCTATTGAACGATTTCCGAATATGAAGGATGTTCCCAATTTACCTTCACTGATAATTGCGATATCAGGAATTAGTTGTAGATGTTCGTGATTACTAGCATAATCTGATAATGGAATCGGAGCAATAAGGCAATCCTTTCTAAGCAAATGACCACTTAACCAAGATGGAGGGGTGGATAGAGATGACCACTCATTTGATGGTGCTGAGAAGAATGGATCACAGTCCAGAAATGGTACTCTACCAATTACGTTGGACCAGCCCATGTAATTCCACTCATTATTTCGGAAATAAACTATGGTTTTAATCCATACTAAAATATGAATTATTGAAAACTATCAATAGCCTATTGCTTCTAGTGGGTATCAGGTTGTTGCATGTCGTACCAAATTGAACCGCTAGCTATAATGGCTAAAGAATGTAGAAAGGATATTATTGAAATGATTTACAGTGCTAAGTCTGGACATCCTGGTGGATCACTATCAGCAATCGATGTATTGGTTGGATTGTATCAAACAGCATTAAACTATAGGTTAGAAGATATGAATTGGAGAGATAGGGATCGATTCATAATGAGTAAAGGACATGCTAGTCCAGCTATATATTCGATACTTCACCAATTAGATATTATTTCAAAGGAAGATATACTAAGTTTTAGACGATTGGGATCAGTTTGTCAAGGACATGTAGACATGAAATGGACTGATGGTGTAGATTTTTCTGCTGGAAGTTTGGGTATGGGATTATCCTTCGGACTTGGATGCGCTCTTGCTGCAAAAATGGATAAAAGTAAAAGAAAAATATGGGTCATGATTGGAGATGGTGAGACTCAAGAAGGGCAGATATGGGAAGCAGCTATGGCTGCATCTTACCACTCAACTGAAAATTTGAATATCATTGTAGACAGGAATAGAATTCAGAACGATGATTTTGTTGGAAATCAGATGGAAATTGGAAATATTGGTAAAAAGTTTGAATCATTTGGTTGGAATATTAGAGAAATAGACGGCCATAATATGGAAGAAATTGTAGATGCTCTTGATTGGGCTAAAAATGATAATTCGGGACCTAGTGCAATTATAGCTCAAACAATTAAGGGCAAGGGCGTATCTTTTATGGAAAATAATCCATCATTTCACGGTAAATCTCCTACTGATGAAGAATTTAAGCTAGCCATGGAGGAATTAGGATGAGTGGTATTTCTACTGGTGGTGCATCGAGAGATGGATATGGGAAGGGCCTTCTAAGATTAGCAGAAGATTCAAGAGTTGTAGTTCTAGAAGCGGATTTGGGAAAATCGACAAAATCTCATCATTTCAGAGAAAAATTTCCAGATAGAACGGTTTCCTTAGGAATAGCTGAACAAAATATGATGATTGTTGCTGCAGGAATGGCGTCATCTGGTAAGATTCCATATGCAAGTACGTTTGCAATATTTACTGAGAGAGCATTTGAGCAAATAAGAAATGGAATTGCTAGAGCTGGTCTGAATGTTCATATTTGCGGAAGTCATGGTGGCATACATACTGGTTCTGATGGCAGTAGTGCCCAATCAATTGAAGACTTAGGAATTTATCGAACAATACCAAATATGACAGTGATACATCCCTGTGATGATTTATCTGCAGAGGAATTAACAGTTTTAACCAAGGATTTGAATACTCCCTCATACATGCGAACAGTTAGAAATAAAGTTCCTAGAATATATACGCCTGATGATGCTAAGAAATTGAAAATTGGGAAGGGGAGTTTAATTAGAGAAGGTTCTGATACTGCAATAATTGCCTGTGGAATAATGGTAGGAATTGCACACGAAGCATCAAAGATTTTACAAGCTGATGGAATTTTTGCATCGGTGGTGGATATGCATACAATAAAGCCATTAGACAACGAATTATTGAGGGAATTAGCTGAAATATGTGGCTGTTTTGTTACCGCTGAAGATCATTCGATTATTGGCGGACTAGGAAGTGCAGTTAGTGAATGGGCTAGTGAAGAGTTTCCATTGCCAATAGAAAAAATTGGTGTTAAGGATAGATTTGGGGAAAGTGGAGAATCTAATGAATTGTTAGAACAAATGGATATGATGGAAGATAATATAGTTCAAGCTGTGAAAAAAGTATTGAGGCGCAAAAAAATGCAATCTTGAATAGCTAAATAGGGTCGAATTCATAGAGGTAGGGTTTTCACAATATACTTGATGGAAGAGTCTGATGCTATCAAAAGACTACTTGAGGGGGATATAGAACCTAGAGAAATAGAGGGCGATAGAAAACTATATTCTATGGCAGAGAGAATTTATGGACTAGAATCTTTGGAAGAAATGGGAATTAGTGCGCCCGAGATCAGTAGCCCAGAAATTGTAGATGAAAAGAATTCGCCGTTTGAAATTAATTTACCTGATTTTCAACCGATTTTTGATTTAGTTAAAAATAATGAAATAGATTCAAAGAAAGGTAAACGAAGAAGATTTGTCCTATTTATCGGATTATCCGGCTTTTTAGGAGTTCTTTTCAATACAATTATTGGAGTAGGATGGGCCCTTTGTAACTCGGGAGTTGCGGATATGAAACAGATTTGTATCGAAGGAAATACTAAGGTAGTCATTTCTCGTTCATTTACTTGGGATAGTTTGCACCAAGTTGAAACTTGGGTTCAACCATTAGATTACGATAGTGTTGATTTAATTCTACTATTAACTTTCTTTATGATGAGTCTAATAGGTTTGTTTTTTAGGAAAAAATTACCAGTGATTGATTCAGTACATCCTTCCGATGAAGGCTCGATTATTAGTTAGTTTTCCCGTAATTGAGCAGTTGCGTTTATTTTTAAAATTATTTTTTGATATTCCCAAAAGTGTAAGTCCAGTTAGTTTTTCTAATTTTTCTGCATCTGAATCGGATCCTTCGAAAGCTAATTCATAAACAAATCCAGGTTTAATTTCTTCACTTAAATTAAGATTTCCATCTTCTTCATTTATCATAGGTAGTTGTTTTATTTTCTCTTTAATCATATTTGATGATCTAATTCGTAATTCATCAGATACTTCATCTAATAATTGTGTAATAGAATCTACTAAATTTTCAATTAAAACTTCTCTTTTTCCCCCAGTTCTTAACGATATAATACACTTATCATCTTTAATATCTCTAGGTCCAAGTTCCAACCTAAGGGGTACACCTTTAATTTCCCAATCATAATATTTCTGTCCTGGTCTGATGTCTCTATCATCTAATTTAGTTCTGATTTTTTCTGATTTTAAAGTCTTA
>DAJW01000028.1:0-214 GCA_002496485.1 Euryarchaeota archaeon UBA36 | reverse complement strand
CACCTTTAATTTCCCAATCATAATGCTTTACACCGGGCCTAACGTCTCTATCATCAACTTTAATTCTAAATCCATGATTAGATAATTCTGTCGCCAACTCTAGAATTTTATCATCTACTGTTTCATCGATATGTGAAGCTATAGGCATCAAAACAATCTGGAAAGGCGCAATTGCAGGTGGAATTATTAGTCCATTATCATCTCCATGCATTCC
>DAJW01000056.1 GCA_002496485.1 Euryarchaeota archaeon UBA36 | reverse complement strand
CTTTAGACCATATGAGTCTCTCATCAATCTGAGAGTTGTTGAAAATCGACCATTAGAACCAACGGTGGTGTCATAAGTGTGAGTAACCTCAGCAATTAGATAAACACCACTACTTTCTGGATCGTATGGATCTTTTCGTGCTTCACTTCCTGGCAATTTGTTAATTAGTCTGATGTCAATTTTATCACCAGCACAAATTTCAGCATTACCTGGGATCACAATAGTACAATTTTGATTTTTTAACAACTCATATCTTGCTAAAGATTGTGCTGCGTAAAACTTCTGCCAATCAGCAAATTTGGTTGGATCTGTTCCACCATCTTTTGGGTCTGGTGAGGCAGGTTTTGATTCATTATACCAAGTCTCGTGATCTAGAAACACAGACATAATTCTAGTTGGATAATCTGACAATTCAATCTGATTTGAGGGAATCAACGTTAAACCTTCCTGACCACCTAGATGTGCCATATTATCATAACTATCTTTAATCTTATAAACATATTCTTCATACTGTCCCGTAGAATGATTGAAGAATACCATCATTGAAGAAAACTTACCTTTTCTCAATGAAGCAAGCATATTAATTTCTGAATTAAAAACAGATTCGTAAATAGTAAATCTTTCATCAGCACCATCGTCTTGATTTCCAAGTCTTTCAATATATGGACCCCATGATGGAGAATCTAATTTTTTAGATTTTAATTTACTATTATCATCAGCACACAAAGAATCTACGGCAAAGAAATTATATCCACGCTTAGATTCCCAAAAGAAAAATCCACCTGTTCCTTTCACTTGCTGTGCTGTTTCATTATTATTACTACTGTTTGTAGATGTATAATTTGTTTGTGATGATACTGCTTTTACTGCTAACGAAGCGATAACATCAAATGGTCTTCGTCTGTTAGGAATTAGTTTTGTTTCGAATTTAGAAGGTTCCGAAAAAATATCTTTTGGTGCTTTTAATGTATTTTTGATAAGATCTATGATAATACTTTCTGGATTACCAGAAAGTGGTTTATTGACTCTAGTAACCTCATTAATTAGAGCCTCGGAAGAAATTAATCCAAGTGTATATGATTGTTTCTGCTGTCTAACAAATCTATTACCTAATGTCCATATAACCATGTCATATGTAAATGGTTCTTCTTTGATGCTAGTATAAACGGATATCTCAACTTTTTCTCCGCCCTGTATAGGCATACCTGAAAGGAGACCAGCACTATCAACAACTTCCATGGTTGCTGATAGGAATGGATTTGTAACATTTTCAACGTAATTAAAAGAGTTAATTAATTGCCTAATTTCAAAAGGATTTCTCCCATCATTAGGAAACACCCTTACACTCTTCAAACGAAAGTCTGTATTAGATCCAAATTTTTCCATTATCCGATAGTCCTCAAGCTCAAATCACTGAATGGTGATGTTCCTGTATCACTACCACTAATGCCAATAGGAACAGACGCTGGTGCATTTCCTCCACGACCAGATTGATCACCAGTAAGATATGTATTATTGATTATTGTTGAACCTCCAGTATTTGCCATGGCAATTTCTGTAGATTTTGTTGATAATGCGTTCGCGGTATCATTCGCTGGAGTTAATCCAGTCGCACTTGCTTGTGGTTGTGCTTGTAGATATTTTTGACCCGCTTTTTCTAGTTTTGGTTTTAACCACTCGTTCTTACCAGTTGTATCAATATCTCCACCAAATAATCCACTTCTATAAATTTTCCACTTACCACCATCTTTAGATTTGATTCTCCTAGCATAAATTCCTCCACCTAAATTTAGAGATTTTCTAGGATCTGCTGGGAATCCATAATCAGGCATCCCTTTAGTCCAATCAACGGGTTCTGGTTCTACAGGAGTATCATCATCTGAATCTCCTTCAATTGGGTCTACTGGATCTACTGGGTCTAAATCTCTATCAGATCCCATTTCTTTTCGCAATGCTTCAGCAATAGTATCTGGTCCAATACTAGCGGCATTTCCACCAACACCTTTATATAAACTTTCGCCTCTCTTGATATCCTGTACTGGATATTGACCATTATATTCGCCTTTTTTCATATCACGAGGAACACCAATAGATGCAAATTCTGCTGCTAATGCCATTTGTGCTTTTTCTAAAGATGATCCATCTTCACCTCTAAGAAATCTTCCGACATCAGGTCTCTTTGTATTTACAACGTAATCTTTGAATTTATCTTGTGTCTTTTCGTTGAAAACTTCGTCTCTAGAAATTCCAACAGATTTGACAAATCCCTTCATTGTATCTGGAGTTATTTGATATTTGCCAACAGCAAAAAGACTACCCGCTGATTGAGCATCCATGATTTCACCAACAGTCATTTTAGAAATTGGTTTTGGTGGTGTATATCCCGATTGATCTCCAGCAGTTCCCGTATTATAAGAATCAATTCCTCCCTCACCACCAGAAATAGTTGAGAACAAATCATCCCCAACTGTTCCTTTTCTTGGATTTGGACCCGAGTCATCGG
>DAJW01000050.1 GCA_002496485.1 Euryarchaeota archaeon UBA36 | reverse complement strand
TATCGGGCCAATTACTGTAACTCTCTGCAAATGCCTGATGCAATTCTCTAGATTCTAAGCCTTTTCTGGATGCCATTTGCCAGTGTGATCTAGCGCGATTATATGGGTTTCTAAGAAGAACTACGAATCGTGGAGTATTTTCTCCATGAATCAGAGAAATTCTTTCCGCGGATTCTGGGGAACAAAGATAATCAGGATCTATATCTCCACGTATCGAGTCGTTTCTCTTGCTATCGAACAAAGAAAGATACCATTCCAGTCCCCGAGAAAAATTTTCAGTATCCGAGAAAAAATGTGGTTCCTTTGTCCTGGGAAGATTGCAATAATACTGCCTAGATAGCCAAGCAAATAGGGAAGTAGTGGCCGCCTTCTGCGCCCCTATGACGTAAAAATCAGGAAGGCTTGTTTCGGGAACACCATTCATAACACCTCGAAACTAACACATCATTTCATTATAGTGGAATGACTGAAAAATAGAGATTAATCGCAACCGTCTGATTGGCATGAAAGTCGACACTTTCCTGGTTGGGGCTTCGAAGTCGGGAACTTCGTCACTATCGAATATTCTCGCTAGTCATCCAGATGTATGTATGTGCCAAATAAAAGAGCCAAACTACTTTTCAGATGATTTACCGCAGGATGTATTTTCAGAGTCGCATGCAAAAAATCTGGATGAGTATCACGGGTTATGGGATGACTGCCATGATGATTGCTCTGTATTTTGTGAGGCTTCTGTCGGATATTTCTATTCCAGAATGGCGTCTGAAAACATAAAGAGGTATAATCCGAATGCAAAGATTCTGGTTATGTTGCGCCATCCCGTAGGGAGATTGGTCTCAGCACACTCATTTAGACTAAATTCTGGAAATGAAGATGTAGAATTGCCAGTGGAGGCCTACAAACTAGATTCCCTCCGAATGAGGGGGAAATCCCTTCCAAAGGGGTGCTCAAATTTTCGCCCCTACAGAGAGATGATGGACTATGCTACTCAAATCGAGAGATTCCTAAATTGCTTCCCAAGAAATCAAATCCATATCGTGCTGATGGAAGACCTAATTGAGAAACGAGATGAAACAGTAAAGAAGATCTGGGGCTTTCTAGGAATTAGAGATGTAGAAATAGAAGTCCTGCCACATGAAAACAGAAGTGTCTCAGCAAGGTCGAGGTTTGTTCTGTCTTTGATGTCCCCTAATTCATTTCTCGTAAGAAGATTTTATGTGCCACTCAGGAAATTTAGAATGATTAAATGGCTGGGACAAACCATTAGAAGAATGAATCTGAAAGAAGCCAGAAATGTATTATTAGAAGAAGAGGAAGTAAGATTTCTGGAAAATGATTTCAGGGAAATGGTTGATCGGACAGAAAAATTGACAGGAGTTGAACTGAAATCAAGATGGGAAGGGTTTGCCTAACTTTTCAATGAAGAATATAACTCAAAGTGAGATTCAAGAGACTGCCGATTGGAGAAGATATTCCCTCCAGTCGGACCAATTACAATCTCCATCCCCCTATGTTCTGCGATTACTCTTGACATTTCTTCGTAATCTTCCGGATTATCAAACAGAAATGCTCCCGGAGTAGAATTGTATTCAGAAAGTGCGGCCAAATTTGAACCGATCACAGGAGTACCCAAAGACAGTGACTCGGCCACAGAAATTGCATACGCCTCTGAGTCAGAAAGAAGAGCAAAATAGTTCACATTCTGAATTTTTTCCAAGAGCTTTTCACGGTTCAGGAATGGCATCCATGCGATATTATTTTCTAAACCCAATGATTTTGATAGATTGTGAAGATTCTTCTCTTCGGGCCCACTTCCACAAATTTCCAAACGAAGATTGACTCCTTCAAAGAGTGGAGAGTCCAGAAGGGAGCGGAACATGGAAATTATCCTATCGACCCTTTTCCTCCTTACAAAATGGCCAAAGTACAGGATTTTCAAGTCTGATTCCCATTTCTTAATGGACATATTCCCGGTCGAGGATATGCCCGGAGGAATGATTCTGAAAGGTATTATGACGTTCATAACAGATTTTTCATATGCTTTCATCTCAAATTTGGAGTTGAATATAATTGAGGAAACTCTGCCGAGCGTCTTTCTTCCGAGAGTACGATTGAATAACGAAAATAGTGGCCTCGCAAATCTAGAGCTAATTGCCACATCCAGATGCGGAGAGAAAACAATAGGAATTATTGGGAAGTTTTTTGATAGTGATCGAATGATGGAATGCGATAGCAAATTCATGTGACTGTGTACATGGATGATGTCGGGATCAATTTGTCTGATTGTGGCTTTCAGACTTCTTATTAGAGCTGGACTTAGATTTAATGGCGGACTGAGTTTCGGGCTAACCAATTCGTGAAAATTCGAGTGGTTTCTTATTTTGTCTTCGACTTTGCTCTTTGGCTGAATTATGTGCGCATCGACTCCTTTTCGCAATAAACCTTGGAAAGTCTCCCTTATGTTGGTATTTATGCCTCCTGGGGACAAGGCATCGTCATAGTGAATTATGGCTACTCTCATTTTCATTCCCATCGTAGGTTACAATGATAGTTCGATTAGTTCACAAAGGATATGACCAATTGTAATGTGCATTTGCTGTATTAATGGGGTTGAATCAGAGGGGACAATAAAACAATAGTCAGATATTTTGGAGACCTTACCGCCACTATTGCCAGAAAATGATACAGTTGTAGCGCCTAACGCCCTAGCTTCTTCTAGTCCCTTTACTACATTCTTTGAGTCTCCAGAAGTAGAAATTCCGAACGCAACGTCACCCTTACCGACTAAGGCTTCGACCTGCCTTGAGAAAACAGAAGAGTAGTCGTAATCGTTTGAAATAGCGGTTAATACAGAACTATTGGTAGTTAGGGCCACAGCCGGGATAGGTTTTCTTTCCACCAGGTAGCGCCCGACGAATTCAGCGGCGAGATGCTGCGCATCTCCAGCACTACCTCCATTTCCAAAGAAGACTAGTTTTCCACCGTCCTCGATTTTCGAGGTACATTCAACGGAAAGGGCCGACAGAGATTCTGCAAAATTGGAGTCTCTGGTTACCATGTCCAGTAAATCTCTACTTTCTTTAAGTCGTAAAATTATTCTTTCCAAAGGTGTCATTGTAACCACGCAGTTGAGCCTTCCTTTGTGAAATTACAGGTCATCACTATCCCATCCATCCCCCTTAACCAAGTTATAACCCTATTTCGGTTCTCGAATGGGACAACAAGTAGCATGAATCCTCCCCCTCCAGCCCCACTAATCTTTGCACCTATTGCCCCTCTCTCATAACTCCTAGTGATTATTTGCTCTAGAGAGTTTGAAGAAATTGAAGAGGAAGTGCGCTTCTTATCCTCCCAACCCTCTCTAATTATGTTAGCAAATCTGTCTATATCCCCATCCTCGATTGATTGGATTAAATTTGTGGCATTACTCTTCATCTTTACTAATGCTTCGAAGGCGACAGAGTCTGATTCGACAATCTTTCTTCTCTGGCCTTCTATGATAGCAGAAGAGTCTCTAGATTTACC
Source organism: Euryarchaeota archaeon UBA36 (assembly GCA_002496485.1). Taxonomy (GTDB): domain Archaea; phylum Thermoplasmatota; class Poseidoniia; order Poseidoniales; family Thalassarchaeaceae; genus UBA36. The sequence goes on along the minus strand of DAJW01000050.1, from coordinate 686 downwards.
TGTGAAGTAAAGGATTAACGATGCCTCTAGGGTTTTCCTGAATGAAGACTCGGAGCTTATTTTGGAAACAGAAACTCGTCCTTCTGGGTGGAATATCATGTCATTTAGACCTCCGTATGCCGCCGCGAATTGGTCCTGCATTCCTCCTGAAAAACCACAATCTTCCCTTTCGACTTTGTAAGCCAATTCGGCGAGGTCGTGCTTCTTGATCGGTACATTGAACCATTTTGACAGAGCATTCAGGAGTCCGACGCATAGGGATGAAGAGGTACCCAAACCGGAACCTACAGGTGAATCTGAGAATGATTCCACCAGAATCGGAGGGTAATCTGCTATTTTTCCAATTCTCAGAATATTCTCAAGAGATTTTCTGAATAGAGGCATATTTCCAGAGGATTCAGATACTCCCAGTTCAGAAATCTCTCCGGTATCGTAAGAGATGAACTGTGTTGGCTTTTCATGAGATTCTGATACTCTGACATGGACGAATCTATTGATTGTAGCATTTACAACTCTCCCTCCCTGAATTGATGAGAAATCCGAAAGATCGGTTCCCCCTCCTGCGAGACCTAAACGCAAGGGAGTCCGGGACCAAACGCTGCGTTTTTCCATAATGCTGGGCTAATGCTGATACCTATCAATGCAATTGAAAATAGATTCTGAAATGGTGGACGCTGGGGGATTTG
>DAJW01000004.1 GCA_002496485.1 Euryarchaeota archaeon UBA36 | reverse complement strand
TTCTCAAGAACAATCCTCTGACAAGGTTGAACTAAATGAATCTACACCATCAGATACATCAGGAAATACTCCTGATAGTGACCCTGCAAATGATCAATTTTCCGAAGGTTCGGAAAGTGAGGTAGAAACTCAACCAACTTCAAATGAAAATCAATCGTCTCCAGAAGCGCAGCGTCCAACAATAACGAGTTCATCATCAAGTAATAGTGTTAACCCTCCAACTCAGTCTAATGAAGGAAGAGAAATAAAAGATACTCCGTTAACTAGTCCTACTGAGGAGCCTGCTACCTTGCCTAAGCCAGTTACAACGAGCCCCTCTTCAGACTCTGTTATTTTAACTCAGCCTGTATCTTCAACTTCCTCCACGGATTCGGTTCCCGAAGTTCAAGCTCCAGTGACTGCATCTTCATCAGATTCTGTTCCGCTTATTCAACCACCCATAACTTCATCTGCAACTGATGCAATAACTCTTGAACCCATAAATGATGACCCTGAGCCTATAATTCCTGATATAGATGAAAATCTACTGGATAGCTTTGATATTTCTAAAAACACTTCCGATACTGGGATTGAAAATTTAACTACGGCGTTTGATCAAGGAGGAGAATTATTTTTCAACGAAACGGAAATTGAAACTCAAGAAGAAGAAATTGTTGAAGAAGCTACTCAAGCTAATGAAGAAGTTCAAATTGAAGAGGTACAAAAGGAAGATAAGATAGAAGCAGTAGTTGAAGCTCAGCTTTCTGCTAATACTTTTTTTGTAACTAACAATATAAAAGAGGATACCTCAGTTGGTACCTCCATCGGCGCTATAGAAATAGATTATTTGGGCGATAAAAATATACGATTTGCTCTTGGCGGAAATGGCAGTGAAGATTTTGAAATAGATGAGCAGGGCAGAATTTTTATTAAAAATGAATTAGATTTTGAGACAAAAGATAATTACAACTTATTCGTATTCACAATCGTAGGTGAAAAATCTATTTCTAATAACTTAGAAATCAATGTAATTAATGTTGACGATCTTAAAACAGACGTTTCTTTAGTTAACAGTAAAGTTCATGAAGGCTCTTCTTTAGACTCTGTAATAGCAAATGCTATTGCATCAGGAGATTCGTCTATTAGTTATGCTCTTGAAGGAGACAATAATACTGATTTTAGTGTTGATGAAGCTGGAAGAATTAAAGTAGCTAAAACACTAAATTATGACCAAAATCAAAAATATGATTTATCCCTTGTTGTTAAAGGTCGATTTGACACAGTTAGCGTTCCTTTGACGATTGAAGTATCTAAAAATATAGCACCAGATTTTTCCGTTAATTGTTCTAATTCATGTTCGGTCGCTGAAAACTCTTCTCAAGGAGCAACGGTCATTCAAGCCAATCGAATAGATAATGATGCGGATTCAGTCAGTTATCAATTAAAAAATACTTTCAGTGAAAAATTTGAAATAAACGATCAAACCGGAGAAGTAAAACTGAAAAATACCTTGGATTATGAGGCTGCAACTTCATATGACTTAACAGTCATTGCGACCGATTCCAAAGGTGCTACCAAAGAAGTTACTTCAACTTTTAATGTGATAGATGTGAGTCCAAGTTATACCGGAAATTTAGTGAATTCTAATCAATCCGAAAGGACTCAAACTGGAACTGTAATTTTGAATTCAGCAGTAGGTAATTTTTCTAATCCTGTCTATTCAATTTCAGGTGGAGATTCTAAATTTGCAATAAATTCCGAAACAGGACAAGTTACTTTGACTAGTGCCTTGGATTATGAAACTGCAACCTCACACACCTTCACAATTACCGCATCAGCAGAAGGAGAGAGTATTTCGCAAAACTTCACTCTTAATGTAGATGATTACACTCATACTTTAATTGATTCTGCATCATCAACTAGCGCAGTCAAAAAGGGAGATTTTAGAAATAACGTAACCTATCTAATTGATGAAAACATTGAAACTTTGGGAGCCAACGATAGAGTTATTGGAAATTTTGCTGTTGATGTGCCAGGAACCACTTACAGTCTAAGTGCTCCCTCAAATTTAGTTGAAATTGACACAAATGGTGTTTTGCGATTTAAAAGTTCAGCAACTTGGGATTTAGACGAAACTTCGACCGCCGATCTTATTGCTAGCAATGTCACAATCGTTGCCAACATTCCTAATGAAGGCAATGTCAGCAAGCAGATTAACTTTGAGCCTAAAAATATTGAGAAAAATGAAAATTTAGTAATGAAATTTGCCAGTGGATTTGATGATGTCGAACATGATTTCACCGGGGCAAACCCATTTTCGGCTCGTGCGAATAGAGATAGCAGTGGCACTGGTGGACATGGCGGTCAAGTAGTTACTGAAGTCACATTGTCTAAAGCTGAGCTTGCAAGCAGTTCACATATTGATTCAGTCAATGACAACTTATATGCTCAGTCTTCTGGCGGCGGATCTTCTTATCTAACATCAACAGTTACTAATGGTCAAAACGAAAACGATACTGAAATTTTAGATTTTGAATATAGATTTCCAGTTGATAATTCCAGTGGTGATGCCACGCACCGACAATTTGCACCTTTGTCATCTCCTAATGGACAGTGGGATACAGAAAGAAGTGCTAATAACGAAGCTGCAAGATATGGTTGTTTAGACTCTGGTCAAGGATGTGGCAGCCTGACTACTGAAGTAGCTCTTTCAGGGAATATGGTACAAAGTACCGAAGATGCAGTTGCAGGATATAAAGTCATTCAAGCGAACGTTACCCGAGATGCTAATTCAAATCTTTTGAATGCTGATGCCGATGGTGCCAATGCAGGAAATGGCTCAACCAGTGGGGTAGGTTCTTATAACTCAATCATTGGGGAGTATGGAACTGGCTTTCAAGGCACAACGACATCTTTAGATACTGAGTTTGAAATTGTAACTTTACCTGAAGCCTTTGAATTTTTTGGCCAAAGCTTCACACACATATATGTCAACGAAAACGGTTTCTTGACTTTTGGAAATGGGGGAAATTACTCTGATAAACCATGGCATGGAGCCACAAACGTTCTAAATTCTATATCCACGAATGCTGCATCTTTCATTGGAGGCGGTAGACCATTGCAATATTTACATGAAGAAGATGCTTATTTTGGTGGTACAGAAGTTATGAGGCCGGATTCTTATCGTTTACCTGATATTTATGGTAAACCAGGAACAGATGCTGCTGATAATTTAGATAATGCAATTTTTCCTCTCTGGAATGACTATTTTACTGATTCTGAAAATACTGATTGGTCGATAAGAAAAATGTGGAATGCTGATACTAAAATCTTGACAATTGGTTGGTACAACATCAGATCATACAATTCATCGGTAGAAAATGCAGAAGCTAACTTTGAAGTCCAACTAAATTTCAATAACAATGAATTCAAAATCGTCCATGGCGATATGGGTTCTGATTTCCCTAACCAGGCAAGTAACAATGCTTTTGTGGGTATTTCCAAAGATGTTTCTTGCGCGTCGGATGGAGAAGATATTTCTGCGTGTGAAGGAAAAGATTATATTCAGTTATTTTTCCATGATAATGATTTAGGTAGATTGGAAACAGCTGGATCCAGTAATACCAATACTTTCCAAAATCCTAAAGGAGATGATCAGCCAATATCCAACGATCATATGTATAACTCGCTCTTTGGCAATAATCAGTCAGCTTTTGGTACAAATTACTGTTTCACTTCCAACAATATTGATAGCGATATAAGCAGTATTTCTTGTAGCAACTCGTACGATGCTTCAGATGCTAGAGGAACTGGATCTTTGGCACCAATGTATAGATTTGTTCCACAAACCTCTGTTTCAAAGAATGTGCTTTTACCATCTGATATCAAGCAGTCTTATCGATCTGGACTTACTACAGAGTTTATGTGGATGCATTTGGATAAAGATCCTACTTCTTTGTCTTACACACCCCCTGAAAACAATGCCACTGGTTTCGCAAACGGACCTAATTCTCGCACGGGAGTAACGAGTGGTTCATTAAGCGCTGGCTCAGCGGTTACCCATACTACCGGGAAAGATGAAATCATCATCGCCGGAGAAGTTTATAGTAACGAAAAATT
>DAJW01000029.1 GCA_002496485.1 Euryarchaeota archaeon UBA36 | reverse complement strand
AACCAACAAGCATAGACCAGACTAACCCACAGGCCCTAATCAATAAGCGGATTGAAATGTTTCAAGAACTTTGCTAAATCCATTCCCAGTTTTCATCATCAATTCTAATCATTTCACCTTCAAGTTCTGCCTGACCAATTAGTTGTTCCGCGGTAGGGGCATAATTTCCAAGCTTTTTGAGCTCTATCTTTAATTTCTCAATATTGATTTGACCTAGTTCATTGGTAGATTTATTGAAACATTCATTAATCTGATATTTTGATACTTGTGAATTATTGGACATACTTGATTCCTCTAATTTTAACTTTACCTGATTAGCTAATTCTGGTGGAAGATTAGATTTTGATACAGCTAGAGCTAATTCCTCTGCAGTTTCAAATTCTCTAATTTTTTTAATATTAGAATTTCCACAAATAGTACAATTTGGCTCTGCTTTAGAGCTAAATCCGAAAGTATGTCCACTTGAACATCTCATTAAGTGCCACATTTGCATTGATGTATTGAGAGAGGGTTATTGAGTTTGTTGATAGAAAGACTTGATGATTGTTATCGTATCGGAATATCGAGATAAGGAGTTGAAGAGCGCATGAAGATTATTCATAATCAGACCAAAATTGCGATGATTTTTTCCGTAATATTAGTGGTATTGTCTATTAATAAAATAATTAATGATGGTTCAATATCTGGAGAAGTTTGGGCGTTTATTTTACTAATTCCATTGACAATTGTCATTAGCCTATCTATTGACAGAAATAAAGATAATACTGACAAAATTTTTCAGCTAGAAGCTGAACAAAATGATGATGAAGTTGCTTATGATTCTGAACCTCTAGAAGAAGGATTCGATATTCCAATTTTATAATTATACCAATCTAAGAGTTTCTAGATTAGCTGGTGCATATGTCTGAACTTTGAATTTCTCTCTCAACCCTACCCTGAAAGCATTACATGTTTGAGGATCACCATGGTGGCAAATTATCTTCCTTGGAGTAGGGTTTAATGCGCCGACATAGTCAATCAGTTGATTTCTATCAGAATGGCCACTGAATCCATCAATTATTACAAGATTGCAATTAACATCAATCATTAATGTCTGACCAGAATCAACTACTGGAACATGAGAGTGCCCCTCTTGTAATCTACGACCTAGTGTCCCCGATGCTTGATAGCCTACGAAACAAAGAGTATTGCCATGTTCTGGAGCCCAATGTTTCAGATATTCAATTATTGGGCCGCCTGTCATCATTCCACTGGTTGCTAAAACAATACATGGATTCGGATCAAGAAGGATAGATTCTCTTAGTCCTCTAGAATCTACTTGCTTAAACCATGAAGAGTTGAAAGGATTCTCATCCCCGCCTTTAAGCATCTTTTTCCTTAAATCTCTATTCAAGAAATTTGGATGACTAGAGTGAATAGCGCTTGCCTCTGAAATCATTCCATCTAGCCATACAGTAACAGGATCGACCTTTCCTGATTTAAACAATTCATCAATGGCCACCATCACTTCTTGAGAACGACCTACTGCGAATACGGGACAGAAAATTTTACCATTTCTATTCAAGCTATCGATAATCAAGTCCTGTAGTTCTTGACTAGCTTGTTGTCTAGTGGGTTGAATACTTTGAGGCGCCCCATAGGTGGATTCAACTACTAGGGTATCAACCTTAGGAAATCTAACTGTAGCAGCATCAAAAAGCCATGATTTTTCATATTTTATATCTCCTGAGAATAATAATCGATGTTCTGATTTTCCTTCCCCTACTTCCAAATAAACACTGGATGATCCTAATATGTGTCCAGCATTTTCCATTGTCATTTTAATATCGGGAGAAATATCTGTTTTTTCTCCCCAATTTATATCAATAACATGCTTAATACATTCTTGTATATCTGCTTTAGAATAAGGAGCTTCATTTCCTTCAGCTCGAGCTACCTTGATGTAATCAATCTGCAATAATGTCATCAAATCTCTAGTAGGTGGAGTGCAATAAACAGGACCTCTATATCCATACTTGAAAAGTACAGGTAACATACCTATGTGATCTACATGAGCGTGTGTAATTATTACAGCATCAAGGTTATCCAAAGGAAGTAATTCGGGAGCAGAGAAAAATGGTTGAACTTCACTGATGTTAGAGGTTGGTTTAGCACCTACATCTACTAGTATCTTTGATTCGTTTGTTGTAACTAAATGCATAGCGCGACCAACTTCTCTGTAAGATCCTAATGCAGTTACCCTAACCCAAGATTCTCCCGGTCGCTTCTGCCTGTAAATTCTAGTTCCAAATTTTCTCATTAGTGATTTCCTTTCATCTGCCATTTCTTTCCTGTATCTACGAATATCGTGTTGAGTTCTACTCTCCCTTGCAGGAGCTCTGGTAACTTTAATTATCCATCCAATTTCTTCTCTTAGTGACAATACGTTACTACCCTTAGGCCCTACAGCAGATGCCGGATCATCACATTCAATGATTACTTCAGATAGGGCTGGATCAATCCAAATATTCCTCACTTCGGCTTCAGGTGGCATTATTCTGTTTACAGCTTCGTGTACAGAATCCTCAGATGCTAGAATTTTACTATCGGGCCTAACTACGATTCTTCTTTTTATTGCCTTAGCAATTCGGACTGTGAGATTTTCACCTGTTCCGGTAAATTTCTTTGGTTCGTTTGTAGTAATTGATATAGAACCAGCTTCCAAATCTACTTCGAAATCTATACCTTCAGGAATAATAGATGAAATCTTTTTCTTAATTTCGGGTAATGTTAATCTCATAAAATCACTAATGCATCCGCGTAAGCCTAATGATGGCAAAAAGCCGCGAAATTAATCTATAAATTTGATAATAAATCAGAGACCTCAGTTTCTGAAAGTTGTGTAAATCCATCTTCAGTAGTAATAAATGCTAAGTCCATACCATTTCCACTTGCAGCATCACGCTGGGCTGAAGCTAGAAGGGATTTGGCTGCTAATGCTAAAGCTTGATCTTTTGACATATTTTCTTTAAATTGATCTTCTAAAACTCCGTACATAAATGGGCTTCCTGATCCAGTGGCACAATAAGCATCTGGAATAGATCCACCTGCTGAGTCAATGCTGTAAACACTAGGGCCTGTACTATCCACTCCAACAATTAATAGTTGAACA
>DAJW01000040.1:2110-4319 GCA_002496485.1 Euryarchaeota archaeon UBA36 | reverse complement strand
TAATTTCTTACTCTCTACCCATTCCAGTAAATCAATCGCCACCTCACATGACTCTGATATTACAGGTTCCGGGTCATCTACAAATTTCTCTAGAACTTGCATAGCTTTCCTGTCTCCAATAGCCCCTAATGCCTCAGCTGCTTCATGTCTAACCATCAAATCTTCATCTAAATCATTCAATCTATCTACTAAAAATTCTACTGCATGCTTGTCCTGCATTTGGCCTAATACATATGCAATTTCATGTTTCAATAAAGCAGATTTAGAATTAAATGCAGAAGCCAAGGCCTCAACAGAATCTCTTCCACCTATATTTCTCAATGAGAAAAGAGCTCTCATTCTTTGAAACATTTTTTCATTTTCATTACATAAAATATGTCTTAAATTATCTACATCAATATTTTTACTGGCTGGTGCGGGGTCTACTGATCCAAATTCACTAATTTCCGGTATCGAATCATCTGTCATATTAATTCCTAAACATGTACAGTTTGTATTAGTTAAATTAGTTTTCTAATTCTAGTTAGTAACAATGAATAATGACACCCCAGTAGGGGTATTATGCCTAATCCCGAAAAATTGTCAACCGCAACAGGCCAATTGGGTCCAATTTGCGCAATTACTGGAAAACCTCTAACATTCGCCGAAGCAATTGTTCTAGATAACGAATATGTATGCTGGGAAGCATATGTAGAAGCTACAGGGGCAGAATCTGCAACAAATGAATCTACAATTACTGGATTAAAATTAGAATAACAAAAAATATAGATGTTAATATTTATTGGTTATAGAACATTTCCATCTTCATGGCAGAAGGGTGGAGTCACTTCGCTCTAAGATTTTCTGATTATTATAATTCCCTTACTCAAACAAATATCTGGACTCCACCGAGATTGAAAAATAGAGAATGGATGTTTGTCCCATGGGGGAATAGAATACCTAAGCGCCATAGATCATTTAGAACAAAGACAGAACTCCATGATTACATAAAGAAAGAAAATCCAAACTCCTGTTTCCACAGTACAGCTTATTATAAAGATGCAAGCGAGAAAAAAATGAATGATAAAGGATGGCTGGGTGCAGATTTAATTTTTGATTTAGATGGCGACCATCTGCCCGGAATAAGTACTACCGATTTTCCAAATTTACTTGATACAATACAAAATCAGGCTTGGAAACTATGGAGTGATTTTCTAGAGCCAGAATTTGGATTTAAAGAAAAATATATTCAAACATCATTCTCAGGTCATAGAGGATTCCACATACATGTAAGAGATCCAAACTTATTACATCTGGATTCAAATGCTAGAAGAGAAATTGTAAATTTTATCAGAGGAGAAGGAATAGATACAAATCTTTCTTTGTTAGGTCCTGATTTATCATGGGGTAAAAGAGTCAGAACAGGAATTAATTCAACATTCGAGAAATTAGCTATAATTAACTCAGACAGCGATGAAAGTGATTTGGAATTGAAGAGACTATATGATATTACTAAATTACAAACGAAAAAACATATTCATGGGAAAAATCGTGCATCTTTATCTAAAATAAAAGAATTAGCGAAATTATCCTCAGATGACCAAAGAATAAGTAGGTTAATGGATGACAATACTCTGACTGTATTTGGCGATGATTTGACACAGATATTTTGGGACTTAGTTCGTGGAGATTCGAGTATAGTTTTGAATACAGCTGGAGAAACAGATGAGGCAGTTACAGTTGATACTAAAAGAGTCATAAGATGGATTGGAAGTCTACATGGAAAGTCCGGATTAAAGGTAACAGAATTCCCTATCGAAAGATTAGATCCGGAATCAAAAAATCATTTCAATGCACTAAATGAAGCTGTTGTATTCAGCTCACAAAAAAAGAAAAACATACAAATAATTGAAGATAATATTTATGCTGAAATAAAGGGTGATATTGTAGAAGGGAACAATGGTGACAATAGAGAAGTTACTGAAGCAATGGCAACTTTTCTCTGTTTGAAAGGATGGGCAAAAATTATCTAAATTTATTTTCTCAACTTAGATTTCCATACCGAAATTGATGCATAGAGCTCACTCGTTCACAGAATATTGAATAGTGGTTAACTGTACACCCCTACATGGATGATGAGTATGAGGTCGAAGATAAGGGCAAAAAAACCCAAAAATTTCCACCTCCTCCAGGTATTAATATCCAGCCACCACCCGGAATAGATTTACCT
>DAJW01000040.1:521-1704 GCA_002496485.1 Euryarchaeota archaeon UBA36 | reverse complement strand
CCCGGAATCGATTTACCTCCACCAGAAATGAATTTTCCTCCGCCTAGAGTTGATACAGAAATTTCTGGTGATTTTCCCGAATCACTATCGGCAGATAGCGATTTATTGGACGCGGCTACAGCATTGAATGAATTACCGCCACCAACCTTAGAAAATAATCATTCAGATTTTAAATCTGTCTGGGAGAGTAGGAAAAGTGCTAATCCCGAAATATCTACGGCAACTCGTGAAAATCTGTATAATAAAATAGATAGAATTTCATCATCTAGGAGTGGCAGCATTCTAGACAGATTTTCAGATCGGTTTGGATCAGAACTAGACAGAGAAATAATTGTTTTGAGAAAGAAAGAACAACAAGATTTACGTTCAATCAAGCCAAAAGTAGAACTAATTTCTGTCCCCGATCAATCAAATGAGATGACATTTGCCGAGTTCAAGGAGTCAATGGAAGATAATGAATTCATATCGAAAGTTGCTGAGGCTACAGGAATTTCTGAAGATGCAATAAGTGGAATGGATTTAGACGAATTAAAAGTCTTCTTCGATAAAGCGGATACAGATAATTCTGGCTCAATCGATTTTGATGAATTTGTAGATGCGTTACATGATTTTTCTAAAGTTGAAGATGAGTTTGTACAGTTCTTTGATATAATTAATACACTTTTAGGCAATCAAAGTGATGAATTTACATCATCATTTATTGCATCAGATTCTTTTGATTTATTTCAACAAATTGGATCAGATTCTAAAAATTCTAGCGAAGAAGATAGGAAATTGTTTTTCAATATGATTAATGAATTACTCGGAGATTTACCGGAAGAATCAATAAACAATTTCGCACAATCCGATGAATTCAAAATTTACAAAATCATTGGAGAAAGGTATGGGTGATTATTATGGGACTATTAGAAAAAGCAGATAAAATAAAAACTGAAGAAAAAGACGAATCAATTGAAGAATCAATTAATGAAAAAATCGCTGAAGTACCACCAGAAAATCCTCCAGCTTCTACAGAAGATCAGAAGAATAAACCAAAAAAGAGTAGAAGGGAGAGAAGGTCCAGGAAAAAGAGAGAGAGAAAACAAAGAACGCCAAAGGCTAAAAAAGTCAGAGAAGTAAAAAAATTACCAGAAGGATATGAACTAGCATCGTCAGGGCAGAAAGTAATAAGGCGATACTCAGA
>DAJW01000040.1:0-186 GCA_002496485.1 Euryarchaeota archaeon UBA36 | reverse complement strand
CTTCTTACTTCTTATGGATTAATTATCGGGCCATTTATAATTAACATATTATTTGATTCAGATGTAACATATTTACTGGTCTTTGGAATAATTTTGACGGGTTTTAATCTCATATTTATGCCAAGATCAACTGGTAGAACTGTTGGAAACTGGATAAGCAGAACTAGCTATATTACCCATAAGAAT
>DAJW01000115.1 GCA_002496485.1 Euryarchaeota archaeon UBA36 | reverse complement strand
ATTTGCTAGAGATTTTCCATTTGAGTCTTCACCCTTTAGATTGGAAAGGGTGTTGTCTAAGTCAACATCCCATTCCTCTAACAGTTCATCGGTGATAGGGTCCCGTCGCATTTGCTTTCTTAGGACTAGTCCGGGCAGGAAATTGGGTGCCGGCAATACTTGATTTAAGTCTGGCCTATAACCTGCATATGGTTCTTCATCACTTCCTGAGTGACATTCAGGATTGAGACATCTAAAACCGGCCCATATGAATTTTGTTCTATCTGTAATTCGGACCCTATATCTATCACCGCGAATGATATAATTAACACCTGGATGAATATCAGGCCCGCGAAGAATCATCTGTCTTAATTGCTCACGATTTCTACTAGTGACTCTAATGGGAACGGTCAGTTCCATAGCAGTAGAAACTGGAACTCCGACTTCATTTATTCCAAGATTTGGATCGGGACTAATTACAGTTCTAGCGCAAAAGTTAACTCTTTTACCTGAAAGATTGCTTCGGAATCGGCCTTCTTTTCCTTTGAGCCTCTGAGAGAGAGTTTTCAACGGCCTTCCTGAACGATGTCTGGCCGGTGGAATTCCACTAGTTTGATTATCGAAATATGTTGTACAATGATATTGAAGTAATTCCCACAAATCTTCTACAATCAGCTGGGGAGCACCTGAATCACGATTTTCACGTAATCTCTGATTAATTCTTAGTACGTCAACTAATTTGTGTGTTAAATCGTCTTCTGATCTATCTCCACTCTCTAGTGTAATTGATGGCCTGACGGTTATTGGAGGGACAGGAAGAACCTTCATTATGGTCCATTCTGGACGGCTTGCAGTTTTCTCCATACCAAGGAAAATTAAATGCTCATCGGGTATTTTTTCGAGCCATTCTCTAATATCTCTAGCATTTAGCTTGTGCTCTCCCTTGTCCGCCTTTTTCTCCTTAAATGTTGTTGGCTTATCCAGTAAAATTTTTCCTTGCTCGGATCCACAGTGCATACATATTGCTCTTTTAGCGCCGGAGCAGACATTTTCGATATCTTTAATGATTTTCTTGAATTCTCTTCCACCTACTCCATGTTTTAGGATAATATCATTTACTCTATCCCTGTAGTAATCTTGTTCTGATTTCTCAGGATCTAATGGATGAGTTTCTGGAGCATCTAACAATAAAATCTTACTACATGAATTACAGGTAGCCTTTAGACAAGTTTTGATTAAATTTGTGAACCCAATGTGCATCACTGGTAGTTCTAGGGCTATGTGACCAAAGTGACTAGGACATTCTTCATGTTTATTTCCACAAGTTTCACACCTTATTCCCGGATCAATTACACCCATTTTAGGGTCCATGAGTCCTTGTTTGTAAGCGTGTCCATCGTCTTTGTAAGTATCTGCAGTCTTAACCTCTACAGATGACATTTTTCTAATTTCATTCGGATCCATCAAAGTAAATAAGATAGATTCAATTCTCTTGGGTATTTTAGCTGCATCTCTGGCACTCATCTTCTATCCTCCAGTTCAAGTCTCATTGCTACCCCAAGACTTTTCATCTCATCCAGTAACAATTTGAAAGCGTATGAAGTTTGTACAGTATGTACATCTGCTCTGTCTCCGCAAACAGGACAGACGGTTGTCCTCCGTTTCCAATCAAAATACGCAATATGTCCACATCGGGGAGTATTACAAACCATTAGATTCCAGCCATCTGATTCATCTAGCAGCCTGTCTTTGATTACCATTGAAGCTCCATGAGATATTAAGCAATCTCTTTCCATCTCTCCGAATCTAAGTCCACCTTGTCTAGCTCGACCTTCAGTTGGTTGACGGGTAAGAATCTGAACTCTACCTCTGCTTCTGGCATGTAGCTTACTGCTAACCAAATGATGCAATCTCTGGTAGTAAATAACTCCGACGAATACATCTACTGGGAAAGCTTCGCCGGTTTCACCATTAATCATTACTTCCCTACCAGTATGCTTTAGTCCGTTCCTGAGTAGTCCCGACCTCAATGATTCTTCTTTTTCACCAGTGAATGCAGTACCATCTATTCTCCTTCCTTCTAATGAGCCTACTTTACCACCAATCATTTCAAGGACGTGAGCAACTGTCATTCTAGAAGGAATAGCGTGAGGATTAATAAGTAAATCAGGAATTACTCCACTTTCTGTGAATGGTAAATCTTCCTGTTCCACTAGCCTTCCAATAATCCCCTTTTGACCATGGCGACTTGCGAATTTATCTCCTAATTCTGGCACTTTATTTGTTCTAAGGGTAATTCTAACTAGTCGACCCGAGTCTAGAGATTCTGTAACATACACGTTATCGACCCAGCCGTGCTCTCCATGCCTGACTTGCATTGAAGATTCTCGCCTTTCTTGAGCCTGAAGGAAAGCACCATGTGCTTCTTCTAGAAATCGTGGTGGACTAGTTTTACCAACCAAAATTGATCTTCCATCTTCCGCACTAGTCAGTGCAACCTCAGGAACTGGCAAGCCGTCTCTTTCTAGATGAGAATATGAGTCCCATGATTTCAATCCTTTAACCTCATCTAAACCAGTACCAGGAACTTCTATTCTCTCTTCTTGTCCGCCCGGGAATCTTTTATTTTCAGCGTTGTAAGTCCTCATAAATGCTGATCTACCCATTCCCCTCTCAACTGATGCTTTATTCATTATTACAGCATCTTGCATATTGTAACCATGATGGCTAACTATAGCAACCACAAGATTTTGTCCACCTGGTCGTTGATCGAAATTGGTACTCTGCATTGCTCTAGTTCCAACGATTGAACGTTGAGGGTAATGCATTATGTGTGCTCTTGTATCTGGCCTTAGTCTGTAATTCGCACTTGATAGTCCAAGACTTTGTTTAACCATTGCAGTTCCACCAGTAACTCTAGGTGTTGAGTTGTGCTCTGGATAAGGAACTAAAGAAGCACATACTCCAAGAATTAATTGTGGATCTATTTCTACGTGAGTATAAACTAAAACTGTATTGTCTTTCTTCTCCTTTCTCTTAAGAACGTCTATGTTTTCTTGATAATAATTGAGGGGGACCTTGAATTTCTCCACGACCTTTTCTCCATTTGGAAGTTTAACTTCTACAGAAAGATGAGCTTTTGATATGTCATGCTCACCGAGATTTAACCATTCTACTTTTGAAGGATTCATCGGCCTCTTATGTTTTGGGGATACAGCTGGTAAATCGAATGGCCTTGGAGCTATCAACAAGTCTTCCTCTTCTTCTGCATCGACCCATTCTACAACTCCACCAGAGACCAAATCATTGAATGTAATTTCGCCCGACTTTAATGCATCTAGATGCATTTTAGTAATCTGAAGACTACCATGATCAATAATTAGTAGAGGCCTTAGCATTCGTCCCCTGTCAGTATTAATGAATACATCACGATTTTCTACATCGTGACGAATACTGACTTCGGGCCTAATTCTTCCAGAACGTCGGCGACGCTTGAATTGTGAGACTAATTTTAGAGGGCGTTTATGTAATCCAAAAATATCTCCATTGACGTGAATTCGGGATCCATCGGCCCATCCATCGGGATTATCATTTACTCCAGCTTCTTTCAGTAAATCCTTGACATCATTTTCGGGAACTTCTTCAGAAACATCTATCATTTGTGCAGCATTTTTTACTAATCCACAGTTTTGCCCTTCCGGAGTTTCGTTTGGACATAGTCTTCCCCATTGTGTGGGATGAAGATCTCTTGCCTCGAAGTGTGGTTGACTTCTTACTAGAGGGCTCGTAACTCTCCTTAAATGAGATAATGCTGATAGGTAGGTTGTTCTATCTAGTAATTGACTAACTCCAGATCTCCCTCCAACCCAGTTACCTGTGGCTAGAGCATGCTGAATTTTTGTGGTTAGTACATCTGGCCTAAGACAGGCAGTAATTCTGAGCTCTCTTTTCCTATTGTGATGTCTTTCTAGTTGATATTTTAAATCTCTAGCAAGTTGTTGAAGACTGACTCTAAACAAATCTTCAATTAAATCTCCAGCCAATCTGACTCTTTTGTTTGCGTAATGATCTTT
>DAJW01000014.1 GCA_002496485.1 Euryarchaeota archaeon UBA36 | reverse complement strand
ATGTTTATTTTGTTGGTATTTTAGTATTTGCCACGGAAATTTATTTTCAAGCCAGTTATTATTTAGCGATTTATTGGAAATACCGAAATCTGTAAGAATACTTTGGCCGCGAGTTTTCTTGATCATATTTTTTATCAGAAAAATCTCCACTTCTTCTGTATCGACATTAATCGGCTTAGGTTTAGTTTTCAAAAAATTTCTAACTACTTGGATTATTGCATTCTCGAATTCTTTTTGTGTCCCTTCGTTAATTATTGGGCCGACAATTGCCCCCATATCAAATGGTGTCGGGAGATCGAATTTGCCGGAGAAAATTGATCTATATCCGTCCCTAATCTTACTTTGAAATTTTGTTGTTTCAAAATATTCTGATTTATTAGATAGGCCCCTTAATGTCTCTGTGGATATTCTTCGCATTGCTATTTCGGGATTGCAATCTACCCAAATACACAAATCCGGAATTAACGCTGCAGAATTCAAATGTGCCACTTTTTCTAGTCCAATTCCACCCACAATTCCTTGATAAACCAGTGATGAGTGGATATTTCTCTCACTTACAATGGCCCTTCCTTGCCTTAACTTCGGTAAAATCCATCCATGGGAATGATCTAGTCGATCTGCAGCAAATAAACCGGCTTCCCTTTCAGGAGATAAGGATTTTTTTCTTACAGAATCTATGGCCAGTCTACCTAGTGGATGTTGTCGCCTCGGCTCCCACGTCGATTCTACGGATGTGAAGGAATATTCATGTTCTAGAAAATCACTAATTATCTTTGCAGCTAATCCCTTTCCACTTCCATCCCCACCTTCAACAGAAATTAGAAACATCTTAACATAGCCACACTAATCATTAAATCTTGAAAATTGATTTCTGGATACGGAAATCAATCCCATTCCAACTAAGATGAAGAGGGGCCCTATGAAAATTCCTCCTCTACTCCACATTCCAATAAAACCTAACCACCAAGTTCTACGGTAACTATTGCCTCTGAAGGCTTCAAAGCCCCCTGAAATACCACAAAGGCCGCAAAATAAGGTCAATCCTGCAATTACTGTCGATAGTAAAGCGGATTGAGTGATATAACTATCACCCCTAAGATCTATCACCTTAGCATCTCCTTCTCCAGGAGTTAGAGTGACTGGTATCTGAATATTGTCTCCGGGAACTAATAGTATCCTGACAGTAATATTTCCAGGGTGGTTAATTAATATCATATATGATTCTCTAGCAATGTCGGGCAGTAAGAACCGGCCATTAATATCGGAAATTGTTTCCTTTCCAGTAGTAGTTTCATCTATGTTTAATAATCTAACTTTAACACCCTCTACCGGTAATGCTCCCGATGTATTTTCGTTTGATGATATGATGATTCCAGATATATCGGCCCTATCTTCATCGTAATCGAATTGCCCGGAAATTATCTCGCTGGGGTCAGCAGAAATCAAAAATAGGCCGAATAAGACTCCTAACGAGCTCCCGATAATAATTAAAATTCCACCAGCTTTTCTTGTTGCTGGATCGAGAGCCAGTTCACCATATAGATACTGGAAATTGGCGCGAGAAATTTTATCTTCATTGTTACCAGTCATAATCATCCTCCGGCTCTTGGTAATCGTTCCTAAAATCTACATGTTGATGATGTTTTTTTATTAATGTTGAATTAGTGTCACTAATTTTTGGTTTGGATGGAATATTTTTTGAAATAAAATATAATAAAATTAAGGATGAAGAAAGAAATAGAAACGATAAAAAGTCTAGGAAATTAATATTTTCGCTCTCTTTATCAGAATTGTCAATTATGGAATTTTCATTCAGGGGGGTAAATTGAACTGAATACATTGATGACCAATTCTTTCCCGTAATCCAGTAAGAGTCAGTAGATTGAATGTATGCAATCCCATTGAGGACCTGATTTGGTTCTAAATTATGAATATTTGATATATTCATGGTAGAAATGAAAAACTCAACTATTCCGCTTGTAGAATTTATCCCTATAATTTTATCATCTAACCAGATATTGGCCAAGATAGTATCATCGATACATTCTAATTCATTTATCTTGTTAACTTCAATTCCATTTAATGTAACAGTTATGGTTTTCTCTATCTCAAAGGAGTCGAGATTTCTGAATGTTAAATCAGAAGTCCCATTGGACATAATCAGATTTTGGCCATTATTGCAGATTCCCCACCCTTCTCCTGAATATGAGAAATTTCCAATTATTGAAAAATCTGTCAAATTATAAATCAGGGCAATTTCACTCTTCCATGTAAGAATAATTAATGAATCTTGGAATTCTGTGATTCCTTCTGCAAAATAATTCTCTGGTAGATATTCACTTCTTATAATCTGGCCATCAGTTTGAGAAACTTCTGCTAAGTATGATTTTCCGTACAATCCTGAGCTTTCATATAATTTCCCATTTATTTCTTCCAGTCCTTGAGTAAATGATGAATTATTATGTGGAATTATGTTGATAATTTGTATTTGTTTTTCCTTTGCTATATCATTATATGAATAGGTGGAATGTGATAATGGTGAAAAGTTAATTATTATCAATAGAGAAAGAAAAATAGAGGTCGCGCGTGCACTCATGTACGAACGGTGCTCCATCGATGTTAAATTACGTCTTTGGACCCATTGATATAGGAAAATAGAAGGAGTGTAGTTTATGCCTAAAAGTGCACGTGAAACTTTTTCTATTTTTTCTTTGATAATATTTGTAATTTTAATATTATCAAGTTTTTCCCCCTTAACAACTTCAGAACCAATTATTGAT
>DAJW01000001.1 GCA_002496485.1 Euryarchaeota archaeon UBA36 | reverse complement strand
AATTTAAAAAATGAGATTTTCGAAAAATTGGAAATAGAATTAGAAGACATTTTTTCATCAATTGATCAACTCTCTCAATCTATTAAGTTACCCATTATTTACTCTTGTAAAACCAAAGACAATGGCGGGCATTTCCAAGGATCGGAGGATGAAAGAATAAAAATTCTGAAAAAGGCAATAGAGATGGAGCCTGAATGGGTGGATTTAGATGTAGAAATCAATAATAATGATAGGACGGAACTTTCAGTTTTGGCTAAAGATAAAACGAAAATTATCGCATCATTATATTCGATTGATAGGATCCCCAATGCCTCTGGAATTATCCAAGATGCAAATGATATGAAAGATTTGGGAGATTTAATCAAGTTATGTTACAATACAAACAATAGATCAGAGGGCATGAAGCTATTCGAAGCCGCATGGGAGTTGAAGGATTCTGACGATGACAATATAATTATGGGAGTTGGCCCTGGAGCAGATTGGCCCCAAATTCATGCACCATTGTTGAATCAATTCATGGTTTTCTCTACAACTGAGATTGGTTGGCATTTAGCTCAAAAAGGGGAAATAAATGTCCCAGATCTAAAAACTGCTTGGTCACTTCTGCAATATATTGAAGAATAAATAAGTTATTTTTCTGAAAGATATGGTACTTCTATTGATTCTTCTGAATCATAGAAATTTGAGTATGCGTGATATCTGAAATGTAAGATTAATGGAATTATTATGACTGAAAGAGGAAGTGCACCTACAATGAAATATGCGGTATAATTAGGTAAACTCCGCCTTTCTTCCATATCAACAATTATTTCTACATTCATAGTATTTCCTGATGCCAACGAATCTTCAATTCTACTGTTATCCCATCCATCCAATACAAGAAAAAACGCTTGATAATTATTAGAATCCATTCCCAACGATGACCAAGCAGATCCAGAAGAATCAATAGCTATTGAGAACTCTTTGTAAGATACTGATTCATATGCATGTGAATCTCTGTATGGGATCCATGTAGCCATATCCCTCCATTCAACGGGTGCTTCAATTATCGATTCCCAATCTCCCCACTCCCTTTGATCGAATTCCGCACTATAAATATCGTAATTACTTCCAGTCATCAGATAAATATCTCCAATGGCTTGAGATGATTGATTAGAATTCTTAGAACTATATGAAAAATCAATACAAAAGGTGTATCTATATCCCGGAATTAGTACTAATTCTAGGGCAGTAGCACTATCATTCAAGACTGCTACACCTTCAAAATCTGACCATGTCCCATCAGACCATTCAGTACTAAATCCGTCATATAATGGCCTCAATGAAGTCCCTCCCATGCCGAAATCAAAAAAATCAAAAAAACTTCCCTGTTCTACTGTCGATATCTCCAAATAATCTTCAGGATTTTCATCCCCCCAATCACTACTGGGTGAAACATTACATGAAGTTGATTGCGATGAAACAGGAGAAGAAATTATTGTAGATGAAAATAGAAAGATCAATAAAACAATATATGGAACTCCAATTCTTAAATTCCGCTTTACACTTTTCATTTTCTTCGCCCCGTCCTAATCGGTCTGACGTATCCAGATTCAATACTCCTTCTCTGATCAGTTGTTAGATATTTTGGTTTAGGTGGAGGCACATGCTGATCCATTCCCGGCAATCCACCTTCTGATTCAATTTCATCTACAATGTATGTTTCGGACATCTCCTGTGCATCTAGCTCATCTTCGTCTTTTTCCCTCATAACCAGCCAACCCATTAATGCCACGATTGCGACAAGAACTAGAATTCCAGAACTCTCTCTATCAGGAATTAAATCATTCCACGTTAAATCAGCTAATGTTTTTGGTGGGCTAGTCTCTTGTAAAGTAAGTACCGTAATGACAAAATCTTTCACAGAGCAAACATCTAGACCATTACACGCTGAAAGTGAAATTCTAACTTCTCCCGGATTATCCCATGAACTATTTTCATCTATCCAATCATTCTTGAAATTCCCATCCATATCATCATCAATAAAAATATTTAGATCCCAATTAATTTTCATGACATCTGTTAAAATCCTATCCTTATCATTATCTACAATTCCGTCCCCATCACTGTCGAATTCATCATCAGAATCTAACCAAGCTTCAATTCCAAGATTATTATCTGGATTAGTAATATTTTCCATCAAATCGACATCTTCACCGACCACTACATATTCATCATTAATTGGATTTTGGGTCAAAATTTTTGGCGATTCCGAAACATACACTGTAATGCTCGAACTATTGGAATCTCCGCCTTCAAAACTATCAATAACTGTCAATTTGACCAAGTATATTCCAGGCCTTTCATAATTATGCCAAACTACGGGCCCTGTCTGAGGTGGACTGGAATCTCCAAAATCCCAAATCCATTGAGATATTCCATTCCAGTCCAAGCTCTGCGAATCAATTGAATTTTTATCAATAAATTTTGGATCTGCATCCCTACTTTCACTTCCATCAAACCTTATCTGTTTGTTTGGAGCCAAAAAAGCACCTCCATCCTGTGTCCATGGAATCTGCCATGTGATATTTTCAAAGTCTTTAGGTATGAAATCAATTAACTTACCTTCAATACTGGGGCAATCAAATGAAATACTTGGTATGGGCAGAGGATTTTCAATCTCGAAAAGATAAATCTTGGGTGCAGATTCCAATCCTCTGCTGTCAATAACCACCAAGCTAACACTATATGTCCCGGGTTCTGAGAATGTTCTACTAACCGATGAAATATTCTCAATCGTATCATCCATATCTGAAATCTTCCAAACATGAGTTAACTGAGAGGATTGACCATCAGGGTCAAATGACTCACTATCAAAAATATATGCAGTGTATACATCTCCATCTTCAGGACGCTCAAAAATAGCTACTGGCCTCTGGTTGTAAACCGTCACTTGTATTGATGCAGAGGATAAATTTCCATCATCATCTTCAACTTGGAGTGTGATATTTTTCAATCCGGGCGAAATCCAACCTACGGTCGGATTAGATTCTGATGATATGGTTTGATTAAAATTCGAGGAAAAATTCATTCCATCTCCATCTAGGCTAACGCCACCCTCAAATTGCCATGAATATCCTACAATCGACCCATCATGGTCAGTGAATAATTCTGGTAACTCAAGTGGTGTTAATGTAAAGGTTTGCAAATCTTCAAAAGAATTTAACTCCGGCTCTCGGTTTAAAATCTTAATTTT
>DAJW01000088.1 GCA_002496485.1 Euryarchaeota archaeon UBA36 | reverse complement strand
GACAGTAGATTCAGCATTCGAGGAAACACTGCCAAATATTACAGACGAAACAAATACATTTGAAGATGGAAATATTGAAGCCGAAAGTATTGAAGTTTCAGAAGAGCTCCAGAGTCAAATAATTCCAATTATTAATAATCAAAATAATGATAACGAACTCGATTATAATCATCTTGGAAATTTATCTGAGGCAGAGGAGCTAATTTTGGAAATTGCTGAACATAGGGAAATTTCTCCTTCCGATCCTGAAATTCAAGCACGATTGGAAGTAGGGAGGCCTCGCCTATCCCAATTGTACAATTCACTTTACAAATCCGGGATTCTTTCAGTCAGGAAAAAGGGAAGGACTCGTTTTTTTAAATTGACTGAAAATGCTTTACAACACCTATCCGGGAAGTGATTAGATGATCGAAGTAACAATTGAGAAATTAGAAAGATATTTTCAATTAACCGAAAGAGCTAGGAAAAAGGTTACTCCAATTGCAATAACCAAAGAAGACAACAGTCGTTTAGAAATTATGCTAAAGATGTGTGATGACTATATATTCGATTCAAAATATTTCCGAGATTCGGGAGATTTAGTCAGTGCTTTCGGCGCGATAAATTATGCCCATGCTTGGTTAGATGCAGCAGTAAAAATCGGATTTCTAGATGGCCATGGAGATGATCATCTATTCACAATACCAGATTAAGTAATTTAAGATTCAATCAATCTTAATGAATTACTGGAAGTCACTTCAATGTAAGAACACCCATTTTTTACTAACTTAGCTTTTAGTTCTTTATCAATTGTCAAAACAGGCCAAGAGAATCGCTTTGACAGATTTATCAATTCAGTATCAGTATGTTGTACCAATCGATTTCCAACCAATTCCGATTTATGTAATAGAATTTCTAACATCAAATTCTTTTTATTCAAAGATTTCAATTCGTTCTTTACATTACTAGTTATTTTTAGTTCTGCCTTTCCTAGAATCTTTTCCATTTCAATGTCAATATTTAATCCTGATTTTGATATTGCAACCCACCCACAAGAGTCTACTAAAACTCCCACCATAAAATCAACTCGAGATAGTTCCGTGACCTATTAATCTCCATCTTGAACCAACTCTTCTAGACAGTGTAATTCTACTTCCGTTCCTGGCACAAATAGGGAGTCTAAGTTTTATTGTTACTTTATTAGATTTTATGGTTTTTATTGTACCTACGCTAGTAGCAGTCGCGGAGTTGATCATCAACATTTCATTTGGTTGCAATGGCCTGATTGTCTCAATTTCTTCAGTATCACTAGAAACAGTATTGTCTAGAAGCCGTAAATCCAATTTCATTTCTTCCCAAATTGGCGGTAATTCTCCTTCTCTAGCCATAACTTGGCCCGATAAATCATCAGCCTTTGTTATTAGTGGATCTAGAGGAGTTGCGATTCCGCATAAACCGCCAGCAAATGCCTTCTTGAGACTCGCCCCCCCTCCTTTTATTCCATCTATCTTGGTTTTCAATGCTTCCCAATGAGTCTTATTGCCCTGTTGTACACGCCTTCCTGGCGCTATTACTATATTGTCTCCGATACTGAAAGAACCCTGAACTATACTTCCACCAATTATTCCACCCTTCAATTCATTAGGTTTTGAACCAGGTCTGTTGACATCAAAAGATCTCGCAACATACATTAGACCACCTTCTTCATCAGTCCTATCAGGAGTCGGAATAGTTTCCTCAATTGCTGAAATCAACATATCAAGATTTACATCATGATGGGCGGAAACTGGGATTATTGGAGCTTCTTCTGCAATAGTTCCAGTTACAAACTCTTTAATTTCATTGAATGATTCCACAGCTCTATCTCTGGAAACAATATCTATTTTATTTTGAACAATCACTATATTTTCTATTCCTGCTATTTCTAAAGCGGCTAGATGTTCTCTAGTTTGAGGCTGAGGGCATTTTTCAGTAGCCGCAACAAGTAGTAGCGCACCATCCATTATGGATGCACCCGAAATCATTACAGCCATTAGAGTCTCATGGCCGGGTGCATCAACGAAAGATACTACTCTTTGCAAGTCATCCTTGGAATCTTTCTTCCCTTCTGGATGCTTTCCCTTAGAGTAATATGTTCCTTCATTAGTTCTAAAAAATGATGTATCAGCATATCCTAATTTTATGCTAATGCCCCTCTTTCTCTCTTCAGAGTGAGTATCTGTCCATGTTCCAGAGAGGGCCTTGGTTAGCGTGGTCTTTCCATGATCAACATGACCAACCATGCCGATATTGACTTCTGGTTGGAGCATTGAATTCTTTGACAGCTGTAACCACCTCAGTCACTCCTCTTCTCCCGAGGGATGACTAATCGGAGCTTCACCATCAATAATCTCTGCAAGAGAACGTTTACCAAATTCTAACACCTTCAGATTTATCTGACGCGTATCCTGACTTACCACATTTCCTCTAAGATTCCTTCTTCTCCTAAGGCCATCATATTTGTAACGGTAAATCTTCCCGTTCTTTTTTACATATTTTTTTCCTTTGTACCCGACTCCTGCCGTGATTAGAACTGACTTAACTCCACTACCATCTAAATCCGATCTCATCGGCCTTCCAGTGATATCTGCCCCTCCAGTTATTGCCAATTTGTATCCGGATAGAGCCTTGTCTCCATCGCCGACAAACATTCCATCTACTGTATCCCCAATCTTTTTTCCCAAGAAATGATTGTAATTAGATCCAGTAATTTCTACTGAGTATGACTTACCTTTAGACTTCGGAGAAGTATCGTTAACTACTGCCTTGAATGCCTGCTCAGATGCCAAACTTATCGCCTCGGACGGCATCCCGACATAAGGCCCCTATAAGAGCGGTTCGGAGAAGTTACCTATTCTCCCCTAAATAAATCTCTTACCAAATTGCCCTCTATAGTCGCTGGAAGTAAATTTGGCATCGAAATAATTTGAGTTCTACCTCTGCCAATATTCGACTTTGAAGACATACTAGAAACAAGGTTACCAATTTCTAAAGATTTGAGATGCTTCCAAAAAGTTGTATATCCCCGAGGAGCAACCGAAAATTCTTCACAAACCAATTCATACATTTTTCTAGCATCACCACTTGAAATATTATCAGCGCTCTTCAATCTCCTACAGATTCCCAAAAGGACCAGCTTCTCGTGTTTACCCAATTCATGGATTATGGAAGGTTCTATTGATGCCGATTGATTTTCACTAGGCCTAACATCTTCAAGAATTAATTCACTCCTGCCATCCTTCTCAGCCCTAGAAATTGCAGCTTCTAAAAGCTCGATAGCCATCCTTGCATCGCCACCAGAATCTTCAGCATACTTACCTATTTTTTCCAAAACCAAATCTTCTACGGAATTTGGTTTACATGATGCATCATATCTTTGTTTAGTAATAGCAACCAAATCTTTAGATTTGTACGACTCTAATCTTAGGATATTACTTTCACCCAGTCTCGATTTTATTGCCTTTTCAAACAAGTTGAAAATACTTAAATCTTGACTAACTAAGATTAGTGAAATAGTTCCAGAATCAATTTTGCCCTCATCAATTCTTAGTAATTTGTAAATCAAATCTGAACTATCCCTACGAATTAAAACATCAACCTCATCTAAAATCAGAATTAGGTGATGCTCATGCATCCTTATATTCCTTCTAATTGATTGAATTAATTCTCCTGTACTGAATCCCCGATCTGGATGCCCAGAATCTAGGGATTGAATAATCTGCTGAATTATCTGAGAGGATGATGGATGATTTCTACAATTTATATGAACAAATTTAATCTTCCTTTTTCCTTCAAGTTTGTTAATTACATCCATACAAAATCTTCTAGCCATTACGGTCTTTCCAGAACCTACGTTACCGATGATGACTGCCCTTTTACTGACCTTATGATTCTCTATACCTCTGAACATTGCGGCTAAATCTCCCAATTCTTCATCTCTTCCAATTAGAATTGGAGGCGTCCAATCAAATGAAAGTGGCTCGGAAGAAATCAAAATCTTTCCAGCTCCAATTCTGTCAAGATAGTCAGGCATTAACCTCAACTGAAGCGTGATGTTCTTAGTACTATTCTGTAAAATAACTCTATATCTTTCGTTATCAACTAAAGGCTTTTTTTAGGTGTTTTCATACGCTATGTCCGACTAGCGGTGACGGAGGGATTGCGTGGCACTAAAAGACTCAGTTAAAGAACCAACAATTTTTGGGATATTCCTAGCTTCAATTTTAGCTATTTTCCAACTCATAAACACATCCGGTAGAATGGATGATATAATGAACTCATTTTTTCCAGAAATAGAAAAAAATGGTATTAATGAGAAATTAGTTTTTCCGACTGGAAGTAATCCAGAAGATTTTTGGGGAGTTTTAGAGCCTTATTGGTTAGACTATATAATTATGGCTTATTTGGCATATACTCTCACAGGGATGTGGCTACATAGGCCAATTGAACCCGGAACTTACAGACCGAAGAAGAAAAAGCAGAAACTCATTATTGTAAAGTCACGAAAATGGCTGAGGTTAGTAATTTTTGGAATTCCACTATCCATTTTAGTCATTTTGAACAAACTCGGACAATTTGGAGATCTAGTATTCAATTTCTTTCCAGATACAGATAGTTCTGGAAAAGAAATAACCTTTGTTGATGGCTCAGTTGGGTGGGCAATAGCGGAATGGTCACTTATTGACTATCTCCAAATAATCATTCTAGTGGCTTTAATCATCGTTGGATTCAGAAGAGGGATAAAAATTGATACATCTAGAATAGTGCCCACTCAGCCTAAATCAGCCATAGATAGAATTGAGAGAGCTACTTTAGATGCAATAAGGATTCAGAATAGAAGCGAAGAAGGTGGAGAAGGAAAAATCAATACTGCTTTTGCAGACTTAGTTAATATGTTAGGGGCGAGTGTAACACTAAATCTTGCTGCAACATCTTTAGAAGAAGGAAATGTCAAATCAGCGTTTGGAAAATGGAAAAATCTTACTCACGAAAAAGGCAAACAGTCCCTTCACTGGAAGGAATTATCAGAATCATTAGATCAAATGGGAAATTTCAAGACTGATGAGGAGGAGTGACATTTTTAGAGTCTACTAATCTCTACTAATTTATCTCAAAGGGTGGTGAAGCTGTGACTGATGAATTGAGCCGTGACGAAGTATCCGAAATTCTCGAAGCAATATACAAAGAAAATTTTGAGATGCCAGAATTGAGGGATAGAATTGCCAAAATTCCCAAACTTTTAGATAAATATGAGGGAAAATGGGATGGAATGCTAAAGTCTGCATACAAAAAATTTGGTAAACCAAATTCTTTAATTTCTGAGGAAGAAGCTGTAGAAGAGCCCGAGGAAGAAGCTGAAGAAGAGCCCGAGGAAGAAGCTGTAGAAGAGCCCGAGGAAGAATCTGAAGAAGAGCCCGAGGAAGAAGCTGTAGAAGAGCCC
>DAJW01000123.1 GCA_002496485.1 Euryarchaeota archaeon UBA36 | reverse complement strand
TAACTTTATTCCAACTTCTTCTTCAATTTCCCGTAAACATGCTTCATCATAGGTCTCGCCATAATCTACGTGTCCTGAAACAGAACACGCCCATAAACCTGGGCTTTCATCCTTCATTTGTCCTCTTTTTTGAAGAAATAATTTACCTTCCGTATTAAATATTAACACATGAATTGACCTGTGGAATATTTTCTTTTTATGAACTATTGACCGGATTTCGGAACCTATTTCATTGTCATTCTTGTCAACGATCTGTAGTAATTCATTTCTTTCCTCTTGCATTAACCCTCACCCAATTCCTTGGAGCGATTTTTCGCTTCTAGTATTGCATTAATTACTGTTTCAAAATATTTTTTTTTCGTGAGATATGATATTGCGGCTTCTGTAGTACCTCCTTTAGATGTTACATCCTCTCTCAACGAACTGATATTTCGTTTGGATTTCATTGCAAGTTCAGCCGATCCTAAGACAGTTTGTAGAACTAAGTCCACTGCTATCTCTCTGTCAATTCCCATTTCTATTCCGCTTTGAATCATTGCTTCCATAGTATGGAAGATATATGCTGGACCTGTACCACTTAATGCAGTTACCGGGTCCAACAAAGACTCTGGGGCCTCAATAATTTTACCGACTGATAGTAAAACTGCTTTTGCTCGATTTATATCTTTGTCAGTACTGTAAGATCCACGACAATAGACGCTGATTCCTTTTCCGATTAGCGCGGGAAGATTCGGCATAACTCGAATTACTGGTACTTGTTTGCCTATTGTTTCTTCTATTGAAGCGGTAGTTACTCCTGCAGCAATACTCATTATAGTTTGATTGGTATTGACAAACTGGGATATCTCAGACAATAGTCCGGGAAATGATTGAGGTTTTGCGGCTAATATTAAAAAATCGGATTTTTCTACAGCTTTTCTAGCACTGCTGGCATATTTTACTCCTAAATCAACTACCAGTTTTTCTACTTTCTTTTCATCCAAATCGCAAATAATAATATGTTCCTTTGTAAATTCTCCGCGTAGAATCATTCCTCTAACTATTGCTGAGCCCATGTTGCCAACACCAATTACCGTTACTGAAAAGTTATCACTGTTGTTCATATTAAGAGTAAAATAATTTATTTTATTTAATTCTATAATAAAAATGATGAAAATGGTAAATAATTTTCAAATTGTGAGTTAATATTTCAGATTATCCAACAGCGGCGCTTAAGTTGAATAGTTTTTCTCGATAGTCATGACTAAGGTGTCGGGACTTCCGCTATTCATTCTAGGTCCGGATTTTATGCCGCTGTCAACCACTACTCTGAGAGTATTTGAGCCTAGGTACAAACAAATGATGGATGATTGTATACTCAATAGGTTGCCATTCGGTTACATCAGTATAGATCCCATGAAAGAAGATATAGGTGGATGGTCACAGCCCTCGAAATACGGTGTAATTGCAAATATAGAGGAATATGAAGAATCAGGTTCAAATCTAATAATATCAGTTTCATCAGGTAATCGATTTATAGTGAATGATGTAATTCAGCCAGTTCTAGAAAATAATATTGTTGGAGAGCATTTTCCAACTGTGGATGAGTTATTGTTGAGAGCGGAACAAAGAGGTTGGGAAGGCAAATTATACATTAGTTGCGAGGCGGAAGAATTGTTGCCGATTATTCATAATCATGATTCTGAAGAATTTGATTCATTTATCGATTTCCTCTATCCAATCAGTAATTTGATTATGGTCAGTTGTATGTATCGTGGTCAAACTTTGGATTTTCTTGATTCGGGTGTAGATTACTCGCCAACAGAAGAAGAAGTTTTTCTATGGAAGGTAGCTACTGGACTCTCTCATTCAGTTACTGTTCAGCAACAGATGTTAGCATCAAATACAACAACAGAATTAATGCAGGTGAGTATAGAGGCAGCAACCGATTTATTATCAATAATTTCTTCTGAAGAGCAGTAATTTTTGTTATTTTGATTTGAGATACATTCCCTCTGAGGTAGGAGATGTTTTAACAAAATCCCATTTTTCGTAGAATCCCTCTATGTCTGCCATCAAATTAACATATGCATCTGGAGTATTTTGATTTGAAATATATTTCATTATTAAATTCATGATTATGGTTCCCCCTCCATGTCTTTGCCACTCGGGGTGTATTACCATATCACATATGTGATATACGGTCCCACCATCACCTACTACTCTGCCCATTCCTACAATTTTTTTAGTTGAGTATTCGAGTAGTTTAACTGCATATAATTCGTTCCCAAGTCCTTTTTTTGCCCCCTCTAATGATCTGGCTCCCATGCCGGCAGATTTTCTTAAGGAAAGAAATTCTTTGGGGGAAGGAGCGTTTTCTTCAACTATAAACATGGCCATTGGAACGTGTTTATGATTATAATTTCAGTCATCGAAAATTAAATTTTAAATTTTTGAGGTTGATATTTTTTTTCTGCCAATAGTTATGAATGGTTAGTCGGGCCGAAGCTCGTGCCGGGTACATATGATAGGAAGCGTGGACGAGCATTGACAAGAGATGTGTCTCCAAGGTTTATTGATGCAGTATCTAGTTTTTTTCATACTAGAAAACCTGATTTGAAAGCTGCTAGAGGGGCTCAACAAGCGTATTTTACCGCATTGAGGGCTCATGGCTCAGAAGTAGTTACGCTTCCGGCATTGGAAGAATTTCCTGATTGTAGCTTTACAGAGGATACAGCAATAATAATTGATGATAAGGCATTAATCCCTAACTTAGGACATCCATCAAGAGATGGTGAACAGAATTCTGTTGCTGAATATTTAGAAGACCATTTTGAGATAGAAAGGATGGGGAAAGGTGCAACATTGGATGGTGGGGATGTAATTTATTATGATGATGAATTTCTAATAGGAATTTCTACAAGAACCAATAAGGCTGGAGCGGAATTTCTATCCTCTGAGGCCAAAAAAGCAGATTTTGGTGCGCGTATTTTTAAAGTACCTGAAACTACTTTGCACCTTACGACTGTTTTTTCCAGTCCCAGACCCGGAACGATAATTGCAGCTGAAGGTCATTTTAGACCTGAGGATTTTAAGTTTGCAGAAGAGGTGATTTGGATTCCTAATGATGAAGGATATGCTGCTAATACAATCGGTTACGGAGATAAAATTATCATTGCTGATGGGTATGCAAAAACTAGAGAATTATTGCAGGAGTCCGGATTTTCAATTACATGTGTTGAAATGGAAGAATTCAGAGAAGTTGATGCAAGTTTAACATGCCTATCAGTTTTCATAGGTTAAGCAGCTAATATTATATCAAAACGCTATTAGGAATTGTAATGAATACTGCTGCTAAAGTAACTTTTGGAGTTGGAGCACTGGTAACTATAATCGGTGTTGTGGGATTTATTTTTGGATCAAGTAGTTTTGCCGAAATTAAGCCGATTTATGAAAATACAACTTCGGGTAGCGTAGAGGTGGAAGATTCAGATAATGATGGTCATCTTGGTTTTTCCTTTTACGTTGATGGTGCCCGTTATGTGGATGAAAATGATGATGGGCAATGGGATCATTGTGAGGGTGTTAGTATTGAAATTATTGACCCCCCTCAATCAACAACAGGAGACCCTAGTTTTTACTTTGAGATAGTAGATTATGGAGTATTTTTTTACGATGAGTGTGAAGCTCACCCTGAAAATGTTAATTATAATACACCTGGAAAATTAAAGATTGGAAGGGCGTGTGCTGGTTGTTATGAGGGGTCATTCTCTTTTACTTCTAGTGTTTCTGTACAAGTATGGGATGATGAGGAAGCTATAGGAGGAATTTTCAGGGGTATTGGTGGAATCTGTCTTGGTGGCGGGGGCATATGTTGCGGACTGTTTATTCTTATTTTGGGCATAATTTTCGCCTTTACGTTAGAAGATAATAAAAGTACTAGCACTACAAAATTAATTTTTGATGAGGAAGGTAGAGTCATTTCATCTATAAATGCTGGAGAATATGATGCAGTAAATGAAAATCTTTCAACATCTGACGAAATAGAAAATTCTGTTAACTCAGATACTTTAGATAATATGGAAGCGGATAATAGCCCCTCACAAGAAAATGGTGTTGATAATGTTAATTGGTATGAAGCACCTGATGAAGAAAGTTAGGTTGGAAACTATATTTTTTGATATTTTTACCGAATCCTATAACAATGACTCGTAGAGTCATTAACCAATGGTTCAGCGGCACGCTAATGAAACTGTAAATTTAGCTCGGCCGAAAATTTCATTGATTATGATGATTATATTGTTAATTCAT
Source organism: Euryarchaeota archaeon UBA36 (assembly GCA_002496485.1). Taxonomy (GTDB): domain Archaea; phylum Thermoplasmatota; class Poseidoniia; order Poseidoniales; family Thalassarchaeaceae; genus UBA36. The sequence continues at coordinate 2,298 of DAJW01000123.1, read as the reverse complement.
GTCGGTTTTCCAACTGTATCTGCAAATGACGGATTGGACGCAATGACACTATGTAGTGATGTGACTTTTGGCTTAGGGGGTAATTGTGACGATAGGAGTAACGCTGATGATCAAACCAATAGTCCCGCTTGGGTCGAAGGGATGTATTTCTTCAATATGACTAGTGCGACAACTATGCAGTTCGAGGCATCTTGGGCAATACGAGAGTGGGACAAAAGTGCATTGGGTGATTTCTTTAGTGAAGAACCTGTAAAATCTGCTCTAGAGCTTGATAATATAGGTATTAATGATGGATTACCGGCTGATGTGCTTAGGTCATCTTTTGATAATAAAACTGACCCTAATGACGTGAATTCAAAAACTATCCAAGAGACTTTATTAGAAGAAATAGACAATAGTGTATCTTCACTATTGAGTTCATGGGGGTCTGCCACTGTACCAACTACTGATTGGACAGATGAAATTATACTACCTGATAATTTTGGTGGATCTACCACTGTCGAGTGTTCCATTGATGTGAACGATAATACCGATGGTAATGCATTTGAGCCACCTATTTGCATTAAAACTAGTGTTACAATTTCCATTCCAGTTTCTAAATTTGGTATTACTGGTGTTCCTGCTCAAAATTTAGACGATGCATATGAGGGATTGTTAGTAATGGGGGCAAAAATAGATTCGGATTTCTCTGTTCAAGCAGAGGCGGGTTTCAAAGGGACTTATGCGATACAACCACCTAGTTACGCTACATTGGAAGAGGTTAGTGGGACTTATGCTGGAAGAGTAGAACATTCTGATGCAACACCGATTTATCACTCGGGATTATGGGTTGTTGATAATCTTGGAGCTACATCTAGTAGCGATTCTATAAATGGTAATTTAGGAATGACGATGGCTTACAGAGAAACTGATTTTACTAAAACAGTAAACATAGATTCCAGTGCTAGAAGTATTGATTTGGATGTTATCCTAGATATGACAGATGAAAATGCTGCATCTATTGAAGTAATAGCTGGGATTTATCAAATTCAACGTAAGACAATCAATGATTGGGGTATTGAGCTACTAGATTCATCAATTGCAGATATCCCAGTAATTACTTCAGATGGCATTAGAATGGCCTACCATACCGGGCTATTGGATCTTGATAGTTTGGCTAATTCCATGCCAATTAGTGGAGTGGCAGATGCATTAGCATCATCTAATTCGGCTCTATCGATTAGTATGGGTTCTTTTCAGTGGACTTCTGTTGCTTTGCCACCACTAATCGGTGGGGGATTGAATTATACTCATACTTCTCCATGTTTAGTTACGAAAAATTACTGTACAGAGGGTGCAATAGCTATGGATGATAGTTATCCAGTATATCTGAGGTCTACCAGTCATACCTTCCCATTCAAGTTAGCAGAGCTATTGGGTGGAAATCTAGGCGAGAATGCTGGATTTTTGGATGGCGTTTCTGGGGATGATTTACGTGACTTGCTGAATTCGGGTGTAGAGATTTCAACGATGCTGGATGTTGAAAGTTTTCTTGGTGACATGTTGCCTTCGGGTTTAGAAGCCGATTTAGGATTTGAAATTAAGCTACCATCTGGATATAGTACGAAAGATGGTCAATCTAGTATGATTCTAGAGTATAAAATGTCAGGAGCTCATGTCGGAGATATTAGTCTTACTGGATCAGAAAATTTCGAATGGGACCATGCGTTGTGTTCGGATAATGTGGAAGTGTGTAATGATTTGAGTGAGGATGTATTCTGTACATCTACAATGCAATCGTGCATTAACACTTTTTTGGATTTAGATATAACAGATTTTTCTATAGATGAATTATCTAAGGGGATTTCAGTAGAATTTGAGCTAAATTTGAGCATGGACATCCATAGAATCAAGGTTCCAGAAACCATGTTCTCGTCGATTGGTGATGGAAGTACAAATATAACTTTAGAAGTTTTGCCTTCTGATTTACTAAGGTTGATTTTAGATATTAGTGGGCGTAGTGAAACTCCACTGACTCAATCATTTGATTTACCTGGATGTGAATCAAAGAACTACTGTCTACAAACATTAACCTTCAGTCCCGATGGTCTAGAGTCTTTTGTTTCTAGTTTTGGAACCGATATCACGAGTTTGATTAGGGATCAGGCCTCCAATTTAGGATCGGGGACGGATTGTTCATCTTGTGGAAACATTGATTTTTCGGGTTTCTCGATAGAAACTACTCTATTGGGATTAGATGATTTGGATGATTCTGTAGTATCTGATGAACAAGGTATTAGCCTAAATATCAAAATTCCT
>DAJW01000104.1 GCA_002496485.1 Euryarchaeota archaeon UBA36 | reverse complement strand
GCAGGATCTTCATACAATCTCAGTGTGAGCTACTCATTTGATTTTGATGTAGATGGAACTAGAAAAATAAATCTCCATGCAACTAGTTTCAGTTCCGAGAAGAATAATAGAGAATATATCGATAATTACCAAAGAGGCCTAGAAAATTCAGTAGTTGATAACGGTGAGGCGATATTTAATGTCGGTACTGTCGGTTGGATCAGGGCAATACCATCTCTACAATCTTCCACTGCATTAAATGATATTACTGAGCCTGGAGACGACTACATTATCGTTTTTAATATCCGTAGCGGACATTTATCACTTAATCAGACTATTAGAGCAGAAGTTGAATTAGAAAATCAACATACAATCTACAATGGTAGAGTAGCTGAAGAAGATCAAGATTTTGTACTTCAAGCGAACGAAAGTAGAGAAATTTCTGTTGTCCTAGAAATAAGGGAGACAGATTTCAATACACTAATGAGTGATGTGGTTGACTTCAACGTAACTTTACGACTTTCAAGTGAAATTGATGTAACTTCAAAAACTACTTCAATTAGACTAGTCAAACCAAATCCTATTGAGGAAGAAACCGATATAGAGGAAGCAGCTTGGAAGGGTGCAAATTACTTTATAATTGGCATAGGATTAATTGCTATTATCTCTATTTTGTCTATATCATTAAGGATCGTAATAAAATCCAACTCATCTCTAGAAGAATATTCATCTCTCGATGATTACTCAATGTCAATTGGTGGGTGGCAGGAAAACTCAGACTCTAATTTTAAGTTATTACCTTCAGCTGATGATATTGCAAACTCCATGTTTGGTGGAAGTAAAGACTTATTCGATCAAAAGCCAGACATAATCAATAAAAAACCCGATGAAGAAACAAAACATTCTGATGATAAAATTAGTAATAATTCTACACAAATTCCACCTATCCCAGAAACTGGTCTACCCGAAGGATGGACAATGGATCAATGGGAGCATTATGGTCAAAAATGGATAGATTCGCAGGATGGTGATTAGATAAAATCAATAGTTGATTTCGTGGTAGTCCTTATGACCCACCCTATGGTGGCTGACACTAATTATAGTGAGTGATAACATGTACAATGGTCAACAACCGATTTTTATACTAAAAGAAGGAACTACCAGAACGAGCGGAAAATCTGCACAGAGTAATAATATTGCCGCAGCTAAAGCAGTCGCCGATGCAGTTCGTTCAACTTTAGGCCCCAAAGGAATGGATAAGATGCTAGTCGATAGTATGGGAGATGTAGTAATAACAAATGATGGCGCCACAATTCTCAAAGAAATGGATATAGAACATCCTGCAGCAAAAATGATTATCGAAATTGCTAAGACCCAGGAGCAGCACTGTTTCGACGGAACTACCAGTGCAGTAGTAATAGCGGGCGAATTACTAAAAAGGAGCGAAGAATTAGTCGAGCAAAATGTCCATCCAACTGTAATTTGTGAAGGATATAGATTGGCATCAGATAAAGCTGTAGAAATTATTGACTCACATTCTTTTGAAGTAGATGATAAAATGTTGAAAGAAGTTGCAAAGACTGCACTAACAGGGAAAAGTGCAGGAGCAGTTAAGGAATTCTTATCCGAAATTAGTGTTAAGGCAGTACTATCAGTTTCTCAAGAAGATGATGATGGAGTTATTGTTGATTTAGATGACATAAAGATTCAGAAAAGACAAGGTGGTTCAATAAGAGATAGTACACTCATCGATGGAATAATTCTCGATAAAGAGAGAGTACACAGCGGAATGCCTCGATCCGTGGCGGATGCTAAGATAACTCTAATAAACTCTGCAATTGAGGTAAAAAAAACAGAAGTAGATGCTAAAATTCAAATCACTGACCCAAGTATGCTTTCTCAATTCCTCGAAGAAGAGGAACAATATCTCAAGTCATTAGTTGAAAAAATTCAATCTGTCGGATCAAATGTCATTATTTGTCAAAAAGGAATTGATGACATAGCTCAGCACTTCATGTCAAAGGCTGGAATATTTGCTATAAGAAGGGCTAAGAAAAGTGACATGGAAGCACTATCTAAAGCCACAGGGGCTAGAATAATCACTAATATTGACGATCTAAAAGAAGATGATTTAGGATTCGCCTCTAAAGTCGAAGAGAAGAAAATTGGAGATTCTGATATGATTTTTATCGAGGGATGTGATGAGGCAAAAAGTGTTTCAGTCTTACTAAGAGGAGGGACAGAACACGTGGTCGATGAAGTAAAGAGAGCCTTTGAAGATGCTATAGGGGTAGTCGCTGTAGCACATGAAGATGGAGCCGTACTAACTGGCGGCGGTTCTGTAATATCTGCAGTTAGCAGAGATTTAAGGTCCTATGCAGAAGGAATAGGTGGAAGAGAGCAAATGGCAATCGAAGCATTTTCTAGCGCATTGGAAGTTATTCCCCGAACTCTCTCAGAAAATGCAGGTCTTGACCCAGTTAATACAATTATAGATTTGAGAAAAGCTCATTCAGAAGGAAAGACTAATCACGGCGTAAATGTCTTTGAAGGAGGGGTTAAAGATATGTCAAAAGCCAAAGTATTCGAACCTAGCAGAGTAGTGGAGCAAGCTATTCAAAGCGCATCAGAAACAGCGGTAATGATTCTCAGAATTGATGATGTAATTTCCAGCAAAGGAACAGCACCTATGAATCCCGAAGATTTTGATGGAATGGGCATGTAGGATAAACCCAAATTCAATATTTTTGGCAGTTCTCCGAATGCACAAATTCATTAATCGCCATCGTCTGTACGGACATATAACGCTGAGTGGTGAGTGATGTGTCTGCCGAACTTCCGTTACTAATTTTATTTGGTTCTCAATCAGGTAATGCCGAAGATCTTTCTGCTAAGGCAGCAAAAGAGGCAAAATCATTTGGAATTCAGGCCACTGTCAAGGGAATGGATGAGATAAAATTAGAAGAGTTACCAAACTTCAATCGAATTCTAATCTATTGTAGCACTTGGGGAGAGGGAGAAATGCCAGATAACGCCGAAGATTTGTGGCAGGAAGCTCAAGGGGACTCTCTTCCCTCATTATCAAAATGTCATTTCGCCGTTTGTTCATTGGGCGACTCATCTTACGAATTTTTCTGTCAATCTGGAATTGATTGGGATTTGTGGTTCGAAAAGCAAGGAGCCAATAGAGTTGTACAAAGACTGGATTGCGATGTAGAGTATGATGAACCTGCTGCAGTATTTACTACTGAGGCACTATCGCACTTCGCAGCCGTAGACTCTTCGGGAAATTATGATGCCAGCAAAGTAGGCCAGGAAAAAGATAATCAGGAACTTGAAGATACCATTGAAGAAAAGTCTGAGGAATCAGACATTACCGTCTCGACAGGAGAAGGCATTGAGTCATTCCTTAATTCAGGAGACCGTTCTCTATCAATTCTTTTTGGTTCTCAATCCGGAAATTCCGAAGCCTTAGCTTCAAAAATTGCAAAACAAGCAAAATCATATGGTTTGGATGGTAAAATATACGATATGGATGGATTTGATTTCAATTCTATTTCCTCAATGAAGAGAGTTCTAATAATTTGTTCAACTTGGGGAGAAGGAGAAATGCCAGATAATGCCGAAGAGCTCTGGCAATTCGCTATATCGGACTCAGCTTCAAAATTAGATGGCGTTTTCTATTCAGTTTGTGCATTGGGAGATTCAAGTTACGAATTCTTTTGCCAATCTGGAAAAGATTGGGACGCCCAATTTGAAAAACTGGGAGCTACTAGATTAGTAGATAGATTAGATTGCGATGTAGACTATGACACTCCAGCGGAAATGTGGAGCTTAGACATTTTACCAGCACTAGCAGCGGTAGACTCTACTGGAATGTATCACGAAGAGATGATAGATGAAATTAATGCATTTGTAATGGGGGAATCGGCCGGTGCAGAAGGTGAAGATGGATTCATTCTACCTTCGGACATTACAGAACCTATACAATCACAAATCACAATTTTCCGCTACGACCCTATCTCTGCATCCACGGGTTCAGACACATGGCTGTGTGCACTCCCTAGGAATATGTCAATTCTTGATGTTTTAAGGGAACTAAAACATACACAAGATGGCACACTAACATTTAGAGATGGTAATCCAGATGACCCTAATACAGCCCTTTTAGTCAATGGAAAGATGATACTTCCTGGACTAGTCAGACTTGATTCAATAGCTCCAATTCGCGACAATTCACTAAAGATTAGAATTGAACCTCTATCAGGATTTGATGTAATTAGGGACTTAGTAATCGACCCATGGGTTTCCGAAGTAAAACGTGAATCAAGCAAGCCTTGGATGATCGCAGCTACCCGTGAAGGAGAAAATACTATTCAAGGTGTAGTCGGAACAATGGATCCACAAGTTGCTACAGAATTGCATGTAATTACAGATTATAATAGTGAAATAATCCTATATTCTAGTTCTGATACAGTCCCATTTTCTAAAGAATATTTAGGACCAGCAGTAATATCCAAGCTATGGGCAAGAAGAAAAGATCCTAGAACATCCAATACCCGAATTAATCAGATAGATAATCTATTAGGTTCATCTAAAGGAATAATTGCAGAAACAGATTTATCATCAATACGTAGACACTCAGAAAATGGCCCTAGGATAGCTGAATCATTACTAGAAGCCAAGAACTCAGCTTTGACTAAGAATGGTTTCAATGGTAGACATGGTAAACATGTATGGTGGTACTCTTGGTCAGTGAAAAGTAGTGGAAGAGTCAATGATACTGTAATTTACAGACAGGCATTAGGACCAGGTGGCCTATTAAGAAATCTATTTTCTGGAGTAACAGCCAGAATGATTTTCGGATTTACAAGGACTGGTGGAAATATGTTCAATGGTAGACTAGGGATGATTGCTCCGCCTGCAGGTATAGGAAAAATGCCCAAACAACTCAATAATTCAGTAAAAAATCATCATCAAGTTGTCGCAATTTTTAATGAGCTGGATGGTCGCTTTTAATGCCATTAAAATTCACATTTCACCCAGGTAATGTGGCTCATAGCGGCGCTCCAGAAGTAATGGATACTATAATTCCAGTCTGTCGAACTTTGGGCATTGAATTATTTCCCTTAGAAGATGCAACAAGTTGTGGAGCCGGAATAATCCGTCAGGCCAATGATCTACTCCAGATTACATTAAACGCCAGAACTATGGCACTAGCCGAATCATTAGGATATGATATCCTAACTCCTTGCGCAGCCACACTAGGAAATCTCAATGAAGATTTAACAAAATTGAGAAATGATCCGCTGTTATTAGCGAAAGTAAATGATGTACTCAAAAGAACTTCAAACTTAGAACTTAAAGGAGAGATTAATATTCGCCATATCCTACATGTAATGGTAGAAGACATAGGTTTAGAAAAAATAGAAAAAATGGTAAAAAATCCTATGCAATTCAAAATAGCAGGATATTATGGGCCAAATATGCAACAATTAGGATTCTGCGGAGATGATGATGTCTATGACCCGATATATCTAGAGGAGTTAATCCTAACATTGGGTGGCACTCCAATCGAATGGAACAGTAGAACGGTAAGTGTTGGAGTTCCGGGTATTTATTCTGAAGAAGAAACAGCGTTGCAGCAAATCGCATCCACAATTTCGGACGCTAAATCACAAGGAGCACAGATGATAGTAAGCTCTTGCACTCTATCGCATACTATGATGGATATTTATCAAGGAAAAGCATCAAGAATTACAGGAATAGCCACAAATTTACCAATAATCCATCTTTCCGAAATCCTATCTTTTGCCTTTGGTCACCATAATTCCAGACTAGCTCAGTTCAGGACAAGATTAGCAGTTATTGGAGATTAATGATAATTGCAAGGGCGTGATACCTTGGAAAATATGTCTGAAATTATTCTCATGGATGGAGATTGTGGACTTTGCTCACATTTAGGAAGATTTCTGAAAGCGAAACTCAGAAAGGAGTATGATGTAAAAATTTTGGCCATAGAAAGTCCCGAAGGAAAACAGTTAATTTCCCAATTTCCAGATAATATAAGAGATATCGACTCTCTATTCCTCCTAAAAAATGGAAAAATCTTCACTAAATCTGGAGCATCAATTCGAATACTACTTTACCTAGGTCTACCATACAAAGTTTGGTTTCCTATATTTTGGGCCGTTCCATATCCATTTCGCGATATAGTCTATAACATAATAGCAAAATATCGACACTCATTTTTCGCTAGACCTGAAAAATGTACATTCTAGATAATACTATTTTCAAAACTGTTCTAAACCTGTCTGACCATCTGGTCTAAATTTTTGTGGTGGCAATTTTCTATTTTCTTCAGCTACTTGGATATCTAAGCTATTATCAACAATCGATAATTCAGTGCGAAATTTATCCTTCTCGTGATTCACATATTCTCTGATGTTCTGTTTATTACCGTTAATGATTACACTGAAATCACTAATGTTACGTAAATTACTAATTGAGCTAGGAAATCTTCTCGCCACCCTTCTAACTGATTTATACATATATTCTTCTTTCTTTCTAGAAGATAGTAAAGCTCGTTCATCCATAGTTTCCCTAGCTATCAGTACTGCTACATCTCCCTGTTTTTTTCTACCAGTCCTACCTCTTCTCTGAATCATTCTGATTTCACTAGCTACTGGTTCATAAAAAATAGCTAAATCCGCACTTGGGATGTCTAACCCTTCCTCTCCTACGGAAGTAGCAATCAAAACATTAAATTCACCGCTTTTGAATTTCTCTAATCTATCTATCTGCTTCCTAGGGGAAAGCCCGATACTACCAGATTTACTAGATTGACCTATGAATTGAATAGGCTTAATGTGTTCAAATTCACTCAAAGCAGCCTCTAGTGCCTTAACAGTGTCTCTGAATGTTGAGAAAATTATTATTTTCGAATCTTCATCATTTCTAAGTCGTTCGATTACAATTCTTCGAATAGCACTTATTTTCGAGTGATATTCTTCACTATTAGATAGTTCGATTATCAAATTTCGAACTCTATAGTCTTCCAGGAATTCCTTCGAAGATTTCTTTTTTTTACTTTCTTCCTGCATCCTATCTAGAAACTCTCCAGCAGCAGTTATTCCTTGACATAATAAATGATTTATTAGATGATTTAATCTCATAGCTGTAGCAATATTAGAAACAGAACTGTATGCTCTAGAATCACCCATTTTTATTGCCCTGGATGATCTATCCATTGCATTAGCTAGTCCTGACATACCAATCTCTCCAGGATATACATAAGTACCCAACCTTCTTTCCCTATCTACAATTTGTTTTTGCCAAATTATGAACGGTTCTGCCAATTCTCTTAATTTATTTGGCACATCAACTTTAACCTCATTAATTTCCAATTCAGATAGATAATTAATTATCATCCTATCTTCACGAGTTCTCAAATGAATATTCTCAATTTCTAGGTTTTTACAAATTTCCTGAATCTTTTCGATTCTAGAACTTGGACTGGCCGTAGCTCCCATTACTAGACAATTATCAGCTTGAGAAAGATATAATCTAGCCGATTCCCTCATTGCATGACTTCCTACACAATGATGGGCCTCATCAACTACAAGCATACAACAATCTTTCAGCGATAATCTACCGTTTTTTACATCATTTCTCACAACTTGAGGGGTTGCAAAAATAACTCGAGAAGTGCCCCATAAACTCTGCCTAGTTTCGACAGTATCTTTTCCACTAATACACAATATATTCCAGTTTAAATTATCTTTAAATGCGATACTACTATTTTTCATGTGCTGATTAACTAGTGCCACAGTAGGGGCAATGAAGAGAACCCATCCCGATTTCTCTTTTAATCGCTGAGCAATTGCCATACATGCAACTGCAGTCTTTCCGGCTGCTGTCGGTAAAATCAATAAAGTTGATTTAGAGAGTACTTGATCAACTGCAATAAGCTGATATGCTCTCGCTTGCAAACTCCTAGGAGATAGATTGGGGTGCTCCACGAAAGCCGACATAGATGTTTCATCTCAGTCAGGGTACAAAATCATTCCATTAAGAAATCAATAATTTATACATTACATCACAAAAATAATCCCGATTCTTTCAAATAGGTTATGTTGGTCGCAGGGCCGCTCAAGCGTGAGGTACCAGACACATAGGGCTCTATTTAATATCCCAAAAATCGAACTTTATTCTAAGTTCGTGCTGAGTGTCACGGTACTTCCCAGACGTGGAGAGCTCGGTTCTGGAGAAATCTAGAACCGGTAATGACAGGAGAATTAGCATGGCTGACCGACATAGACCCCGCCGTGGTAGCATGGGCTATAGTCCCAGAAAAAGATCAGTCCGCCAATTCCCAAGAATTTCAACATGGCCATCTTCACACTCTTCTGAAATCAGAGTTCAAGGATTTGCAGGCTGGAAAGCAGGAATGACACATATCATGATGAAAGACAACAATCCCAACTCTACATCAGCAGGTCAAGAAATTAGAAAGGCCGTAACCATAGTCGAAACCCCTCCAATGATAGTATTAGCAGTTCGAGGATATAGGGCTACTCCGTATGGATTACAGACTGCGGGAGAAATTTGGTCAGATATTTCTTCTACAGGACCTGATAACTTATCTCCTAGATTCGCCAATCAAACGAAAGGAGAACGTGACGAAGAAGAGGGCAGGAAGCCTTCGAAAAGAGGTGGAAGAATTCCATCTAGAGAATCTGCACCTTCTGAAGATGCAATAAACTCCTTGAAAAACCAAGATTTAGTCGACGTCCGCCTTATAGTTTGCACTCAACCATACATGGTCAGTAGTATCCCTACTAAGACACCAGAAATTATGGAAGTCGGATTGGAAGGTGGAGATGCAACATCCAAGTTAGATTGGGGATTAGAAAAGCTTGGAGAGAAATTAGAGTTTCAGGATGTATTTTCTCTGGGTCAAGAAGTCGATGTTGTAGGAGTCACAAAGGGTAAAGGATGGCAAGGATCGATAAAGAGATTCGGACTAAAATTACTCAGCCACAAGAATAGCAAACGCCGACGCCAAGGAGGAAATATGGGTGACTTCGGAACTGGATATGTTAGGAAGACTATCCGTCAAGCAGGACAGCTTGGATATCACAAAAGAACCGAGTTAAATAAAAGAATACTGAGAATTTCAAATCCAGATGAATCAGAAATAACTCCAGCTGGTGGATTCTTACATTATGGGGAAGTCGTGAATCCCTACATCATTATCGAAGGAAGTCTTCCAGGACCCGCTAAGAGACTTTTAAGATTCAGAGATGCAATCCGACCAAGTAATCCAGTAGGAGATGTTGAAGTAACTTATGTTAGTACTTCTAGCAAACAGGGGGTATGATTATGAAGGCAAATGCAATTAATTTAGTAAACTCTGTAATTCAAGAAGAGATGGATGCTGGACTCTTGGCGGAGACTTATTCCGTCGAAGCAAAAAAAGGTAAATCCATATCATTACCATCACCTTTTCAATCAGAAATCAGAGAAGATGTAGTTAGAGCTGCCGTACTTTCTTCCAGGGCTAATCGCCGCCAACCATATGGTCATAGAGAACATGATGGCAAAAAATCCCCTCAACCCGGAATGAAGCATTCAGTAGAATGGTGGGGTAA
>DAJW01000118.1 GCA_002496485.1 Euryarchaeota archaeon UBA36 | reverse complement strand
CTAATTGAAACAGGACCTCTTAATAATAAGCAACGAATCGCATGTTATATGTCAGTATCTGGTGCAGAGGCGGCAATTCTCGTCGCTATTTTCATTTTTCTCTTCGGAGCTAAGAAAATTCCGGAATTAGCGAGAAATGTTGGACGGGCAAAAGGCGAATTCCAGAAAGGACTAACTGAGGCCACTGAATTAGAATCAATTCGCGATATGGATAGGGGAGGAATGACTGACTCAGTAATCACTGAGCAAGAGTAATTTTCCCAAGCTAAATTTGGATAAAAAAAGGAAGTAAATTTGTGATCGATGAGATTACCGATTTTGTTTTAGATTGGGCCGATGGATTTGGCCTCATAGGATTAGCAATAGTTTCGAGTACTGAAGCTGCATTTCAACCAGTACCACCAGATCTTCTAGTAATGCCAATGTCATTATCGGCAGATGGTCCTTTAGAATTATTTCTTATTTTCAGCGTTGCAACACTCTCTAGTGTTTTGGGGTCATTAGGTGGTTATGCTATAGGATTTTATGGTGGGAGACCACTCTTGGAGAGGTTTGCAAGTACAGATAATTCTGAAAAACTAGATAATCTCGTTACAAGATATGGTTCTGCTGGAATTTTTATCGCAGCCGTTTCTCCGATACCCTATAAAGCGCTGGCATGGACTGCTGGCGCAGGAAAAATGAATATTCGAATTTTCATAGTTGCAGGTTTGATAGGTAGGGGAATTAGATTTGGTTTGGAAGTAACAATTTTAGGATTTTATGGTGATGAATTCTTATCTCAGTTAGAGAATCCTCTGGCTTGGCTGATGTTGGGAATATTTTCAATATTAATTTACTCAATCGTGAAGCCTTGGTGGAATAAAATTTCATCTAATTTATGAGATTTTGTACTGTAACTTACGAACCGATTATCTAATGCTTTAGTCTCGCAGTACTATCGCTCGTGTGGTGTAGTTCGGTCCATCATGCCGCCCTTTCGAGGCGGCGACCCGGGTTCAAATCCCGGCACGAGCACCATACAGGCTGTTATATCATAGAATCGAGTCGGTAAATTAAGGTGAGCGGCGTGGGATTAGATGTAAACTCAATTAGATCGGAATTTCCTATCTTAAACAGAAAATTACCTAATGGAAAAAAATTAGTCTATTTCGATAATGCTGCAACTTCTCAAAAACCACAATGCGTAATAGATGCAATGTCCAGATATTATGAGGAATATAACTCGAACGCACATCGAGCAAATCATACCTTAGCCGATGAAGCGACAAGCGCCCTAGAAAACGCTAGAAGAACTATTTCTTCATACTTCGGAACTTCTCCTGAACAGCTAATTTACACCAGCGGAGCTACTGAAGCGATTAATCTAGTGGCATTTAGTTGGGCTCGTGAAAATCTTTCCAAGGGAGATGTAATAGTTTTGACTGAGATGGAACATCATGCGGATATCGTCCCTTGGCAGCAATTATCTAAGGATATGGGGGTGGAAATACGTTATGTCCCAATTAACATAGAGAATTACTTTCTTGATATGGCAGCTTTTGAAATTGCTGTAAAGGATGCATCATTGGTTTGTGTTGTACATACCAGTAATGTATTGGGAATTAGAAACCCAGTAGAGGAAATAATACAAATGTCTCATGATTCAGGAGCAAAGGTTCTGATTGACTGCGCTCAAGGAGCTCCACATGAACAAATCAACTTTGATGATTCAGAATGTGATTTTATTGCAATCTCTGCGCATAAGATGGCTGGACCAACTGGAATTGGTTGCTTGTTAGTAAGAAAGGATGCCATGGAAGAAATGGGGCCATTTATGACCGGTGGTTCCATGATCAAATCAGTAACTACCAAAGGATCTACTTTTCAGGAAGGCCATGCAATGTTCGAAACTGGGACTCCCAGAATTGCTGAAGCCATTGGATGGGGGGCTGCTGTAGAATGGCTTAGTCAATATGATATGGAAGAAGTACATTCACATATTCAAGAAATCGCATCATGGACTGCGGAAAAAATGAAAAATATCGAAGGTATTACGATTTATGGAGATCCGAAAAAAAGTAATAGTAGCGGCGCAGTATCTTTCCTACATGCAACTATCCAGTCTCAAGATTTAGCACTCTTACTAGACGAGGGCGGTTTTGCAGTAAGAACTGGTCACCACTGCGCTCAACCTTTAATGGATGCTTTAGGAGTCCCTTCAACCAATAGAATTTCTTTCTGGATATACAATACAATGGATGAGGCAAAATCTTTTGTAGAACATTTAGAATATGTTGTAAAAAGATTCTCATAGATATCCCATTAATTATATTAAAATTAAATGACTATCAGGATGTAAATTCATGGAACAGAGGAAATGGCCGAAAAAACTCGACCCCATCGTCGATGAGTTCGCAGAATGTTTCGACTCCATGGAACGTTACGAGCTCTTATTCCAATATGCCAAGAAAAATCCAAGTCCATTACCAATTGAAGATTGGTCAGATTCAAATCAAGTTCATGGATGTCAATCTAGGGCCCATGTTTCATGCGAAATCGATGAAAATGGTAGATTCTTGATGAGGGGTGGTGCTGATGCTCAGATTGTACAAGGGTTGATGTCTATAACTGCATTAGCTGTAAATGGTATGAGTCCAGATGAGGTTTCGCAGATGTCACCAGATTTTACCGATGCCATGGGTCTAAAATCTACTCTAACTCCTAGTAGATCAAATGGTTTTCTAAATATGTTTAATCGAGTTAAAGAACATGCAAAGAATTTGAAGTGAGGTTTTATATTGACAAGTGAACAGATGATTTTAGAATCTCTTATGGAAGTGGAAGATCCCGAAATGAAACTTTCTGTGATAGATTTAGGGCTAATATATTCGGTCAAAATAGAAAATAATCATGTGGAGATTGAAATGACACTAACTAGTCCAGGATGCCCTGTTGCTCCAGAGATAATGGCTGCTGTGCATAGATCTGCACTGAACACCAAGGGAATAGAAAGTGCCCATGTAAATCTCACATTTTCTCCACCTTGGGATCCAAAGATTCATGCAACTGAGGATGGAAAATTTGAGTTAGGAATTTTTGACTAACTTAACTCCGAACATCTTACGGTATTCTCCATTAGCTTAATTATAGTCATTGGACCTACTCCCCCTGGTACAGGAGTAATCCAGCCAGCTATCTTATTCGCAGTTTTTTCCACATCTCCTACAATATTATATCCAGATTTCTTGCCACTGTCTTCTATGCGAGAAATTCCAACATCAATGATTATGGAGTCTTCTTTTATCCATTCACCTTTGACAAAATTCGGCACTCCTATTGCCGAAATAAGAATGTCCGAATCGCTACAAATTCTTTCAATTCCTACCGATCTAGAGTGGACTATTGTCACAGTAGCATCAACGCCCTTCATAGCGAGGAGAAGTGACAGAGGCATGCCCACTATTCTAGACCTACCAAGAACAGTAGCTCTTTTACCTTCAAGTGATACTCCTGTTTTTTCAAGTAGGTGAATAATTCCTAGAGGGGTGCATGGTATTATTCCTCCAATATCTCCTTGTACTAATCTCCCCAAATTGATAGGATTAAATCCATCGACATCTTTTCTTGGGAGAATTTTAGAAGCTATTTTTAATCCATCAATTTTCTCAGGTAACGGACTTTGAACCAAGATTCCATGTACTTCGTCATCATCATTATATTCGTCTATTATTCTCTCTAATTCATCCTGACTGATATCATCATCAACATTAACTAATGTACTTCTAATTCCTATTCTTTGACACATTATCTGCTTATTTTTGACATATATCTCGCTCGCTGAATCATCCCCAACTAAAATTACAACTAAATGAGTAATTATGGATTTTTTCTTAAGATTCTCTACCCTCGTAATCAATCCACTCTCTAGCTCTCTTGCTATGGATGTACCATCAAGTATCAATGCTACCATGACTATGCGTGAACAAAACGGTGCTTCAAGTTTGCATCTGGAGCCCCAGGAGGGATTCGAACCCCCGGCCGTCTGATTACAAATCAGATGCTCTACCAGGCTGAGCTACTGAGGC
>DAJW01000137.1 GCA_002496485.1 Euryarchaeota archaeon UBA36 | reverse complement strand
ACCAGGCTATGCGACGTCTGCAGTGGGTCGTGGGAGTACGTTCTACCCATGAACCTTACAGGTTCACAGATTATAATTCCCGGGCCTGCACCAGTCGGGTAAGCCAGTAGCCGCCTCTGGGTGGGTCAGTCCAATGAATAATATCATTATTAGCATAAAAAATGCAGGAAACAGAGCAGTTAGAGTTAGAACACCAGAATCTTCATCACCAAACAGATGCATAAAAATTGCTGCAATCATGAAAAATTTTGGAATAGCAACAATAGTTAATATCCATAATGTAATTCCTTTCTCTGACATATTTAATGATTCAGCAGCTTGTGTCAAATCAGCACCTACAGCTGCTACTTCTATTGCAGTTAAAATCATCAGTCCATAAAAATTCATCCAGTATGGGTCTCTTCCCAATATTTTGTATTCCGCCATTTTTTTTCACCTCAATAAAGATAGAAGAATGGGAAGACTAGAACCCATACCAAGTCAACAAAGTGCCAGTAAAGGCCAAAGTATTCTATTCCAACCGCATTCTTAGGAGTGTACCCTCCATTCATAGCCTTGAATGTCATATAAGTCAAAACTACAATTCCACCAAGTACGTGAGCTCCATGTGTACCTGTAGTCACGTAAAAGGTAGAGGCACTAACTTGAATATCAGCCATCATTTGACCACCAGAATGTCCAACTAGTCCAGCTGGTAATTCCATGTCATGATCCTCAAAGTAGTGAGTATTGTAGTAGTGGTGTTGATATGAATCTGCGTTAATCAAGTAGCCTTCAGTGTACAGGGATGCAATCTCAGTGTGACCATGATTCAACTCTGTTAACGGCCCTGGAGTAGGGAATCCAATGAACCACTCAATCATCTTCAATGCTAGGAATATTATTGCTAATAGCCAAGTAGTTCCAAGGAACATTGTAACCTTCCTTCTTCTAGTATTTTCATCCAAATCTTTCTTTTTTGCATATCTGAGTGCTTGTACTATGGTAAATGATGAAATTATCAATGCAAATGTATTAATCGCGCCCGGTGCTAAATGAAACCAGCTTGAAGCAATCAGATGACTGGCAGGTTCGAAACAGGTAACAGCTGTACCTTCAACCCAATTCCCTGATTCAAAAACAGTTTTACAATTTTCAATCCCTGTACGATATCTGATATAAGTACTGAATAATGAGGTAAAAACCATCATTTCTGACATAAGAAAGACCCATACTGCGACCTTTCTAATATCTATATTCTGATAAGGAGCGCCAAATGACTTGGGCTCATAACTCCCATCAAATGAGAAATCTTGCCTCCACCAAATTAGTATTCCCAGACCTATAACACCTAGACTTACGAATATCATCAATGCATAAGTAGAGCTGACAAATTCGCCCCACTCATATGCTCCACCTAGAGTAAAAAGGAATATTGCAAATCCTGCACTCATAATAATTGGAGCCCATGAATTATGCGGGGCTCCATGATGCCAATCATGCGGCCCCCAAGCACTTGGATGGTGATCATCATGCCCGTAATCAGAACTCATTCAGAATGACCTCCTAGTTCGTCATTTGGTACCATCAGACGCTCAAACCATCTTGCAATTACTCCTGGCTCATTGGCAATATGGTCGTTCGCATCCTTTAATTTTGGTAAGTCATGCCATTTCTCTCCATCAAAGTGACCAAAGCTAGGTGTAGGCGGAGGTGATGTAGTCATCCATTCAAAAGACCATGATCCCCAAGGATCTGCTGGGGCATCTACCCCTCTAATAGAAGAAATGATCATATTACCCACCATTATGAAGTTTGAGAAAAAGAAAATAAATGCTGAAACGGAGATAAACATATTCCATCCAGCAGCTTCCATAGGGAGAGAACCTAATGCTTCTTCTGTAGTTACAAAGTAGGTATGGTGTCTTCTTGTCATCCCCCAAACTCCAAGTCTGTGCATAGGCCAGAATAGAGCATTGTATGAGATAAATGCAGTAAGGAAATGAAGAGCTCCTAATCTTTCACTTAGCATCTTTCCTGTTGCTTTAGGCCACCAATAATAAATTCCTGCGAAGAATCCGAAAACCGTTCCTCCAACCAGAACATAATGGAAATGTGCAACTACGAAATATGATTCATGTAAGTGTGTATCCATAGCTATCGAAGGGAAGAACATGCCAGAGAATCCACCTAGTGTAAATGTAACTAGGAAACCTAGTGCCCACAACGTATGTGTTCGATAAACTAATGATCCTCCGTTCATAGTCATTAACCAATTGAATATCTTAATTCCAGTCGGGACTGCAACTAGCATTGTAGTAAGCATAGTAATGAATCTCAAAGAAGGACTCATTCCACTTGTAAACATATGATGTCCATAAACGATAAATGCCACTACTCCTATTCCTGCCAACGCATAAACCATCGAACGATAACCAAAAATTGATCTTCTAGCACTGGTAGCAATTACTTCCGAAATAATACCAAATGAGGGTACTATCACTACATACACTTCTGGGTGACCGAAATACCAGAAAAGATGACTCCATAGTAAAGGATCACCACCAGCAGCTATATCATAGAAAGCTGTTCCAATTACTCTGTCTAGGAAAACCTGGATCAGACCAATACCAAAAGCTGGAATAGAAAGGAATAACATTACATTTGCAATCATTATTGACCATGTAAACAGTGGCATCTGCATCCACCCCATTCCTTCCGCCCTCATTACCGCAATAGTAGTAAGAAAATTCACTCCAGTCAATGTTGAAGATGCTACCAATAAAATCTGACCTGCTGCCCACATTGTAGTTCCTGCATGAGCCCCCTCGCTCACAACATATGGAGCATAACCAGTCCATCCTGTATCTGCTCCAGCCCCAGAAAATACTCCGGTAAAAATTAGAATGGCCGCGAATGGTTGTAACCAGAAAGACATCGCATTAATTCTAGGTAATGCAAGGTCTGGGGCTCCGATTTGTAAAGGTACCATCCAGTTAGCAAACCCATTAATCATAGGCATTGCAGCTAAGAAAATCATAGTAGTTCCATGTAAAGTAAAAAATTGATTATATTGCTCTTGGGTAAGAAAATCATTTCCGGGAACAGATAATTGAATCCTAATCAATAATGCCATAATTCCACCAACGCCCAGGAAGAATAATCCAGCTACAAAATAAAGCGTTCCAATCTTTTTATGATCTGTAGTAGTTAACCAGTCGCTAATCCAAGGACCGAACTTCTCCCAGTCAAAAGATTCCGGATCTCTACTGTAAAAAACGTATGTCAGTGTCAGAGCTAGAAGGATGGCCGAAACTAGTATTAATACTGTAAGAACAACAAATGGATCCGCTTGCTCTAGTACCTCTATCGGTCCGCTAATTTGGATAGATAATCTATTCCAATAATCCCCAGATGTTCCACCTGCTACCCCGTCAGCATTTCCATTAACCGAATTTACATGTAGAACAAATTCAACATTACTATCAGTTTGAGGTGCCTTCCAAGTTACATCCCAAGAGGTTTGATCATTTCCAGCTTCAGTATGACTCAGCTCATTCGAATTCCAAACCTGAGCAGTTCCATCAACCACTCCTAATTCGCCATGACTAGTGTATAAATGAAATCCACCTTGATTCATATTCTCTGGAGAAGTTGGACCACCGGAGAATGAAACCGTAAGATTATATGTTTCTGAATAATTGTAACTTTCTGGAACTCCATCGAGGACCACAGAGACTCTAGAATCGGGACTTGGCCCATGACAATTACAACCACCCGACCCAATTCCTTCTATTCCTGCAGGTTGAGAAGTTGTTGAAGGAATTACTAACATAGCCGATATTATCAACAACGTAGCAATTAATCCTCTAGATAATTTAGTATTCAATATTTCACCTCTAGTCGTGCACACTCAGTTTTCCAGCCATTACAGAATGTGCATCACCACAATATTCAGCGCATAATATCATTGATTCCTCTGTCATATCTAGTGTAATGGGTAACCAAAGTTGAGTATTTTGGCCTGGAACAGTGTCCTCTTTAGTTCCTAAATGTTGAAACCATGGTGCATGAGTCACATCCAAAGATGTCATATTAGCTAAATATGTCTCTCCTCGTTTCAAAAAAAGCTCCGGGACACTTCCATAAACTTCCATACTCTCAATATCAGTATCACAAATTTCTGTGGATAAATCCAAGCAATCGAAAGACCAAAACCATTGTTGTGCTGTAATTTCGATAATATGATAGCAATCGGATCTAATTATCCCTCGACTACCTTCAAGAATTCTATTATTTGATGATTCACCTTCTTCACATTCCCCGCCGTGATTTCCATCAATGGGAGAAGTCCACATTGCATCTAATGGAGCCCAGGAGATATAAGTAAGATAAATAATCAAAATGAAAGGTAATAACGTCCAAGCCACTTCAAGCTTAATATTGTCATTATGTCGAGGAAATACGCCAACTTGCAAATCATCAATATTTTCTGTTGATCCTACCTCTCCACTTTTAGACAAATACCAAAATGAATGATGATATAACCAACCGAACGCTATTGCCCCTACTACCAAGGACCAAAATATATACTCGTTCCAAAGAGTTTCAAAAATTACTGTAGTCACTGACATGTTGACTAGTCTAACGGGGCGAAACCCCCCTGATAAGTGTCCCGCTTTTTCAGTCACAGTGAAGATTGAAATTTTATCTATTTTTTTTGTTGATTGATAACAAAATTAATGCCTACATCGCCAGCAGACGAATTAGAGTGAAACATTAAATTCCATTTAGTGATTTTGAATTACTCTAGGGGCCTGATATCATTCCAGACAAAAATACAATTAATCGATTTTTAGGTAAAGGCATAATTTCCGGCCCATCTGATAGAAAGTCAAGATTTGAATTGGCAGCAAAGAATTTTGCATTGGCAATAATTAGAAATAAATTTGAATTAGATGGCGGATATAATTGTCCTATTGTAGTAGAGGGATTGAAAGATGAGAAAACATTGCGTATCCTTGGATTTACAGGAATAATAGAGAAAATTAACAGAGGTTGGAATCAATCAAAATTAGTTGCATATTTACATAAAACATACTCATCTTTTATTCCGTTAGATAACGGTCCTGCAATCATCCTATTGATGGATTGGGATAGAACGGGGGGGAAGATTCAGAAATTTTTTCGAGATCAGTTGATGTCACTAGATGTACCAATAGATGAAGATTTAAGAGATATACTAATCAAAACAATGAAGCCGGAAGGTAAGACTGTAGAATCAATAAGGCCGTATTCAGATATCCTAATTCCACTAATAGAAGATAATATCAAGCAAATAATATGACTATTTCGGTATGCTGGGAGGCATCTCTTTCACTGAATTTAGTACTAAGTGTGTAACCGATCTTTCTATTCCAGATATACTAAGAACATTTTTCGATAAATCATCCAAGTCTGTCCGGTCTCGCGCTCTGGCGAGAATCATTGAATCATAATCTCCTGTGACATCATAAACTCCGTAAACCCTAGGATCTTTCGCAATCTTCTTTTGAATCTCCATTAGCCTACCTTTCTCAATCCTCAACCCAATTACCACACTGAGCCCCCAACCAGATTTATCCGGATTTAGGAGTACTGTATATCCCTTAATTATCCCTTTATCTTCGAGTCTTCGTATTCTATTACTTACCGTACCTAGTGCAACCCCTACTACTTCTGCAATTTTTCTCTGAGATGTTCTTGCATCACCCTCTAAAACGCTAATAATTCGCCTGTCAATCTCATCCATCAATATCACCGAATTGAATTCCAAAGCCAAGGCTCTTGAACATATGCATAGTATTACTAATTTTTCGTACTCGAATGAACATTTTATTTGATTAAATTATAAATTTCTAATTTTTCTAAGTATTATTCTTTCTTCATTGGAAATCATTGCTGTAACCTTCTTTCCTATCCAAACCGAGAGTAATAATCCAGAGTTATCAAATAATACAAAACTCCCTTTTGACATTTCTCCATTTTTAATTACTCTGTTATATTCTGGCGCTTCTCCCATCAAAATAGAATCAATTATCTCCCTATCTACTTGAATAAATGAACCAAAGATATATTCTCTCAATGGTCTCACTGCTTTGGAAGAAATTCTTTCCAATTTACCCTTTCTTATTTTTGCGATTATCAAACCAAGATGAATAACCTTCAACGGATGCCATCTTTTTCCTGGAATCAAATTCCTATTCTTTCTGCGCAGCCTGTCTGAACTCCAAATTTTATAGATTTCTTCAGTCGACCAGATCAAACTCTTCCCTCTATTCCAAAGGTAGGGTGGTATATTCTCCCATTTTTCTAAAAACTTAACAGACATCTCCTCTCCAACTGGCTGAGGATAAGATGAATGATCTTCTATTAAGTGAGGTAATTTTTTATTATTCTCATTTTTATCCATACTATCCGAAGGCTCATTCTTCTGGAAAATAGCGAGAAAAAATCCTCCACCATCAATTTTGTCATTCCATATTCTCATACACAAATCTAATTGTGAACTAACTTCACTAACATAACTTGAATCTAGGTATTCTGGTAATCCTTCTTTATCAACAGTATCTCCATTATCGTCCAATACATCCCATTCAGTCATACCAGGGTCAGATGGAATCTCCGATATCTCTCTTCTAGCAGAAATTATCTTAACGCCCCCCTCTAACAATATTCTAGAAACTACAGCTTCATTTTCTACAGGATCTAGAGAACATGTAGAATAAACAATCCGTCCCCCAGGTTTTGTTACTGCAATTCCGCGTTTCAATAAATTATATTGTAATTCATGAAGTGATAATCCTGCGGACGGAATCCATTTACGCCAAACATCCGGATTTTTCCTAGTTGTACCAGATCCTGTACATGGAGCATCTATCAATACTCTATCATAACCTTCCATCGGGACCATGGGGATGTGTCTGCCATCATGTTGGACTACTAGAGACGATTTACAGGAATGACGTTGAATATTGGATACTAGGGTATTTACCCTTCCACTAATAATTTCATTCGCAACAACTGCTCCCGAGTCTCCCATATGTTCACAAATTTGAGTAGTTTTCGAACCAGGTGAAGCACACAAATCAAGAACAATTTCTCCAGGCTCTGGATTCAAAGCTAGAACAGGTAGCATTGAAACCTCTTCTTGCCTAGTAACCCTACCAGTTTTATGGAGTGCGCTGAGAATGGTCTTGACTTCTCCTTGCGCAGAACCTCTATCAAATGGTAATTTCCAAGCACTTCCTGGACCAGAAAACCATTTTATTTCTTTAGCACCTAGATTACTTAGCCACCCCTCAACCCAAGCTTGATCATGATGTAGAGGATTAACTCTGACAGTCTCAGGTAATCTGGAAAAAGAAGATTTAAACCAACTTGATTTATTTTCTCTCCAACGAGATACAGCCTTCAAAAGAATACTTTTTTCTGCTTCTTTCTCCCAATCCCACTCTCTACCTTCCACGTTATCCGTAGGAGCCCTAGAAATGAATTGCTCGTTATTCGGATAAAATTAAAACAGTTAAAGTTACACACTTTTTAATTTTTTTTTCGATAACTCTTAAACACTATTTGTTGAACTGAGATTTGCGGCATTAGTCGCAGGGGATGCACATGGCCAACATAAGGAGACGTATATTGAAAGAGACGAAAAGCCCAGTAAAGACAGACAAAATAGGAGCTAAAATCAAACTGAATAATCTCCTAAAGAGAGCTAAAGAGAATGGTACAGAACAGGGACCTCTAACTCCTATTGAGGCATTAGTTACAATTTCACAAGATGAGTGGATATGGCAAGCAGTAAGTAAAGAAATACTAGATACAATGAGTCATAGATTAGTATTTCATTCAGATGGCGGATTACGCAGAGAAATCCTGATGACTCAAAATCTCAATACTGCCATGGATGCAGCATCAATAATAGTAGAATTAGATGGTAATTGCGTTCTCATCGAGACTTTAGAGCCTTAAATTATCGGTTCTCAATCTAGAGCAATTGAAATACCCTTTGTAGGTCCGGTCATCATGGCCAAGGAGAAAAAAGGTAGTGGAATCCAGCAAGCTGCTGGGTTAATCAGATATTTTGATGAAGAATCTGAAGATGCTATCCAAATCTCTAAGGGAGCAGTTTATTTTGCCTGTATTTTCTTCAGTATTGTAGTCTATTTGGCTCAACATGGAGTTTGGACATGGATGGGCAATGTCCTCGGCCTTTAATTCTCCAATAACTCACGATTAGCAGAGTAAACCTCTGTACTCGGATCAAATTGAATTATAGAATTTGATGCCCGACTTAAGGCCCTCTCTACAGCTGGAATATTTTTGTCTGAAAGTGCCATAAGGGCCTCATCTAGATAAATTTCAGCATTATCTATGAGGTATTCATTTTCTTCCCCCAAACCTCTCAATTTTCTTATCTTTGCTCTTTGCTCTTCAACGATTTCTAAAAATTCATCCTTAGCAAACGAAATCAAACTCTCCCAACTTTGTGCATGGGCTGATATAGATGCCTTAGTTTTCCTTTCAAAGGCTCTAACTCTAATCGGCTCCCAAGGATTACGTCCTAGAGTTGCAACAATTTCATGAATACATCTAGCTCTCGATGATAATGGTCCATCTAAGATAATTTCATTCAAGAAGCACTTAGCAAATAATCCAAAACCCCAGTAAGATTCACTAGAAATTTTTATTTTTAATTCATTAGATCTGCATACTAATTTCCATTTTTGCTCATCATATGACTCCTCAGTTACCTCTGGAGTCCCATGTGGGCCCAGTGATCTTATCGCAGACTCAGCAACATCTCCCAGGTAGATTTTTCCTGCAGAAATTTTTTCTTCTTCTGAAGTAAGAAAACCTTTGTCATCTATGGACATTCTAGGTTTTCCACTCCAGACTTGTGCATATAAAATTGACATACTGGGATGAACTCCTACGGGTCCCTCAACATCCCTACTCATATCTTTGAGGCTAGGTATCTATGATTGAATATTACTGATGTCCAAAATACCTAAGTCCTTCCTTACAAACAGCAGGTCATGCCAAGGAGAAAGTACGGAAGACTTCAGAAAGTAGTTGACAATCCTCCATCGGATAATTGTAGTAGGTGCAGGGCTGGGAAATACTGCCCAATTCCAGACCATCCTGGGCATGTTGCAGATGCAAGTAGGACTTGGAAAGGACCAGTATCTGTAGAAAAAAGGACTAACAAGAAAAACCCATCAAAACGTTGAAAAATCTAGTAAAATAATTAATTATTCTAATTAATATTCTGGGCACGATGATATATTTCTCTCAAAGTTTGATCCCCAATCTCAAGATATACTCTAGTTGTTGCGATACTCGAATGCCCGAGCAATCTCTGAATGGTTACTAAATCTGCCCCTCTTTCCAATAAACCTGTAGCAAAGGTGTGCCTAAGAGTATGAGGACTTAGCCTTGCTCTAGGAATTTCTGCCAAGTCTGCTAAACTATCCATCAATTTCTGAATTGAACGTGGATTAATCCTTTTTCCCCTTCTTGAAATAAATAAAGCTCTTTGCTGATCACTATTGCTTCTAGAGATTCTATTTTCTCGAATAGGCTCCCATGATTCAATCGCATCTACAGTAGAATTAGTGAATAATACTGTCCTATCTTTCTCTCCCTTTCCACCTATTATCAATGCTGACAAATCTTCCTTATCTATATCATCAATATCAAGTCCACATAATTCAGAAACTCTAATTCCAGTATCCAATAGAATTGTAGATACTGGGTATGCCAATGGATCTTCCGACTCTAGAATGGCTCTTTTCAAACGATTCAATTCCTTTTTTCCTAAAGTCCTTGGTAATGATTTATTTCTAGATGGCCTAATAATCCAATCCGGGATATTATGGCCAATCCACTTTAATAAATGACTAATTGCTGCTATTCTAGCATTAATTGTTGTTGGTTTCAATTCTCCAAGACTATTTAACCATCCATCTATCCTACCATTATCCGGTTTCGATATTGAATAAAACTCATTTACGGTCATGTTCTTGATATGACTCCATCCCTTTTCATCTTCGTTAGGTAACTTCGTTTTAGCATATCCCTTAATCGAGGTTACATAAGATCGTATTGTATGTTCACTCTTCTTTTCGCTTTTTAGTTGTTGAATCCAACATTCATACCAACAAAAATCCGATAATCTCTGAATCCTAGAAGGTAGAATCCTAATTTTATCGTCAAATTCTAATGATCTTTTTTCCTTTATATTTTCAATTACACCAGAATAAACTTCCTTTGCATTACGCCCCATTTATCTCGCCTCCAGTCGCAAGCGACTTTGCATCCCTGTCCTATTGGACGTCAGGCAGGAAGCGGGTGAAGTATTCAATGTTCTCCAACATGAAATAAAATTTTGTAGAATTATATACGTTAAATTTTATGCGGATAAATTTTAATTTTATTAGACAATGCTATTATTACTACTATTCTCTTTTTCTTTCGCCCTTCTTTCTAAATCACTCTTTACAAATTCCGCTACCTTTCTAGCTACATTAACTCCTGTAGCCTTTTCAATTCCTTCTAACCCAGGACTAGAATTAACCTCTAAAACTAGAGGTCCTCTCTCAGAAAGTAACATATCAACTCCAGCCATATTGAGTCCAAGAGTTTTGGATGCTCTGATTGCAATTTCAGTCTGTTTTTTTGTCAACTCGATATTTTTTACTGAGCCACCTAGATGAAAATTAGACCTAAATTCACTTCCATGAGCTTTTCTTCTCATCGAAGCTACTACCTCATTGCCGACTACAAAGGCCCTGATATCTTCTCCATGTGATTCCTGAATGTACTCCTGAACCAAAGGCCTCATACCTCTTTCCAACATTTGATGCACCAATTGCCTGGCTTGCTGTTCAGAACGAACGAGAAAAACACCCGATCCATGAGTACCTTCGGTAGATTTCACAACACATGGACAGCCGCCAACTCTATTCACCGACCTCCCAGTATCTTCCCATGCTCCAACGTGGGCAGTAATTGGAACTGGAACTTTGTGATTAACCATCATTTGACAAGCTACCAACTTATCCCTACTATTCAGAATTGCTTCACTAGGATTTACCACAATTACACCTTTCTGCTCGAATTGCCTTACTACTGCAACGCCCCTTCTAGTTATAGAATAACCAATTCTAGGCAAAATTGCTTCACATTCTACTGGCCAACCACCGTGTAAAATCTTACCACCATCTTGTTCGACTACTAGAGTGAGAGTTAGTGGATCAATCACTCTAACCGCTAAACCAATATCTTCCGATTCTCTCACCAATCTTCTAGTACTGTACAATTCTGGACCTCTGGATAGAACTACAAGTCTTGGCTCCATAAACTGGCGATGATAAATTCACGCTTGAATTCTTTGGCCCGAAATTTCATTATCATAGAATAATACTAATCTACATCATCATGAAGCCGAAGGAATTGAAAGAGCTAGATGTAACTGAATAAATTAATGACAGTGGACGAAACTTACGACCAGGCCAATCTAAACTCGAAAACTGTTGCTCAACTTCGTGAAATATGTAGAGAAAAATCTTTACTTATTTCTGGAAAAAAAGCCGAATTAGTCAATAGAATCCTTGAATCTTTGGATATGAATGAAAAAATCGAAGATTCTGAAGCTCTAATCTTAGATGATGAATTAGAAGATTTTAACCAAACTAAAGATAGTGATAGTTTTGAACAAGATAGGATTGAGAAGTTAATATCGAAATATTCCGATAAAAAAGAAAAAGAATTGATTGATAACTCATCAGAAAATCAAGAAATGGATGACAAAAAAGAAATCACCTTAGAGGCCGAAATTATTGAGGCTGATTTAGTAATTCATGAAACTAGTGAAATTAATATAGACCCGGAGAAATTAGATGAGAAGATAGAAGACAATCAACCTGCATTGGTAATTAGTATTCCAAATTTTTCATCATTGGGTACTCGCTGGAAAGCAACTATTTCCGTTTTTATAGTCGTTATACTGGTTGGTGCGGTAGTCACTCAAGTAATAGGAAAAAATTCTACTTTCTCAACTGAAGAATTAAGTTTTGGAGATCAAATGGAATTTAATGTCGAGCAATCAAAGATTGAAATTAATGGAGATGAAATGTTAAGTCTATTACGTGACTCATCTGGTGGTATTCTAGAGGATGCATGTGGATATTTGGCAATAGATTTGTCAGGAAATGGAGATGTCTCAATCACCAATGGGAAGGAAGATGGTACTGTATATAGTACAGATAGCTTAGGCAGATCTGGATTTCTCACTGTAGAGAGAAAACTATCTATGAATTTAGAACTTGATCTTGAAGGAAGAACATGGGAGCAAGATTCTAACCAAGAAAAATGTGGAATCTTCGGGTGGTCATTGGCAGACAATTCCTTAAATCTAGAAAATATCGCTTGGAATGAAATTGAAGAATCTGAAACAATTCGTTCTGATACAAAAGTAATTTTTAGTGATTCATCATCATCAACTACAAATCTCAGAGCAATTAGTTATGATATGGATATTTTCGGTGGATTGGGTGCAATAATTCCTTCACTCACCTTCCCCCTAACTCCAATAGAATTACATGAATTTTTTGGAAGTATTGAGCTTAAGGAAGGAACAAAATCATCTGACCCTGAATTAAACTGGGATTCTGTATGGAAATGGGAAGTAAAGAAAGAATTCAATCACCAAGAATTCGGACTAGTTTATCCAATAGAATTAGAACATGAGGACATATCAAAATGCTATGGGAATGTATTCCTCAATATTCTTGTTAAGAAAGATATCCCATGGCCAGTGGAACAGGAAACTAATATAGTATTAGATAAGGAATTGAGAACTAATAGCTGCAACGCAATAGTAAGTAGTATTTCAGATGAAATTCTTCCTTCCGGTTCCCTCTCAATAGATATGAAATTCTCTAGTACAAACTCTATCGACGGTTCAAGAAATATTGACTGGGGTAGGAATTATTTGAAACCAGTTGCTGGAGAAGATCAACCCGGTTCATCCACAGAAAGAAAATGGCTAGACTCTATGTGGGACGAATCTTCTCAACGTACATTCAAATTGGAAGATGCAACAAATTGTATGAAGTCTGAACACCCTAATAGTGCTGGATCACAGGCCTTGATTGATGGCGGATACATCTGGCAGTCTGAGTGGAGTAAAAGAAAAATTACTAACCAAGAATCAGAATTATGGAATTTATCATGGGTAACCAGCGGAGACAAATCAGGTTGGACTGTCGTCGAATATTTGAATTCTAGTGACGAGTCGAATTGTAATATCAAAGAAGAATTAAATGATGACGGAGAAATAAAATACAACAGACAAGATATTCCTGAAACACAAACTTTAGAAATTTTAGAAAATAGAATACTTTCTGAATCACGATACCCAGATTTAAATCCATTTATCTCTGAAAATGATGATTCGTCTAAATCAGTCTGGAAGTCAGGATATTATGATTCTGATGATCAAGAATCTTTCTCCCAAGTAAAACTTGGATACCGTCTTTCGGTTGCAGATGAGAATCAAATTATCAGCTTACTACCGGGAGACTTGGGAGATGGAAAGGTGAATATGGTAGCTGGTAGAGAATGGATAGAATCCAATCGTAATCATGTGGTCGGAATTGCAATGGATGCCCAATCAGCAGAAATGATTACTTGGTACCACTTTGACCAGCCTTCAGAATGAACAAAATCGAAATAAATATTGTTTTTCATGCGTCATCTTCAACACTCCTACGACCACCGAAGTAACAATGTCGAATCCAGAAGAGGAGAATCCACTTCCTAAAGTATCTTCTGTACCATTAATAGTAGACGTAGAATTTACAGAAATAGAGGATGATGAAATTGAGAAAAATGACGCAAAAGAGTCAATCCAATCAACATCAATCTTCAACTCAATGGAGCTACCTAATTCCATACCTTCTCCAAAAAATAGAGCCAGAGTAGTCACTGTCACTAATCAAAAAGGCGGCGTCGGAAAAACTACTAGTGTAATTAATATAGCATCTCAATTGGCATTAAGGGGGCATTCAATTTTAGTAGTTGATTGTGATTCTCAAGGAAACTGCGCAACAGGATTAGGAGTAGATAAAAGTAAGGTAACAACTACCACTAGGGATTTAATTCTAAATCCCGAATCATCAATAAATTCTCGTCATGCTACTGCAGTTGATAATGTCCATATCATCGTAGGGGATAGAACTCTAATTGGTCTAGAACAAGACATGATGAGACAACTGGGCAGAGAGAGAAGGTTGAAGGAAGCTCTACACAACCTACTTCCATATTATGACTTAGTAATAATTGACACTCCACCATCATTAGGATTAGTTACTATTAATGCACTCGTAGCATCAGATGGAATCTTAATTCCTGTTCAAACGGAGTATTTCGCTCTAGAAGGTTTGGCATTACTCACCGGCACAATTCGTGAAGTTCGTAGTCTACTAAATAATCGATTAGGGGTAGATGGACTAATTATGACCATGCATACAAATTCACTATTAAATCAACAAGTTGCTGGTGAACTGATTGATAACTATCCCGATCTATTAATCAAACCAGCGATTCGAAGAAACGTAAGAATAGCTGAAGCTCCCAGTCATGGAGTACCTATTCACCTTCACGATCCTTCCAGTGCAGGGGGAAAAGATTACCAAGATATAACCACTATTTTGGAAAAAAGATGGGGATTGATTTAATATGACTAAGAAAGGTTTGGGTAGGAGCCTAAAATCCCTATCTCAAACTACTAAATCTCCAGATCTTTCAGGCTTTATTTCTAATAATGATTCGTATGTCTACGGCGATTCGGGTTCTGCAAAGGCAGCAGTTTTCTGGATGATCCTGGGAAGTTTTGCTTTTGGAACGATGAATGCTATAATAAAAAAAACCGAAGATTTTGACATTAACGTTTCAACTATCGTTCTAGTAAGAAGTTCCGTAATTGCCGGAATTGTGTTTCTATGGGCACTTTACTATGCCCGCCCGTTGAAAATAGTCGATAGGAAAAAGATGTTTTTAAGGTGCTTTACTGGATTAACAGCTATGTTTTGCTACTTTTATTCATTACAACGAATACCTATCACCCAAGCAGTTTCACTGCAATATACTGCACCCTTATTTGTTGCAATATTTTCTGGAAAAATTCTCAAGGAAAAAGTATCTCCTTCAGTGATGATTTGTGTTTTAATTTCTTTTTTTGGTGTATCATTGATAGTTTCCCCAGAATTCGGAAAGGTAGAGCCTGATGCCTTATTTGCATTGGCGTCTGGTCTTGGAGCAGGACTAGCATATATTTTTGTAAGAGATTTAAGATCTACAGATTCTCCGGCAGGGGTAGTATTCTGGTTTGCTATGTTTTCTATATTGGTTAGTGCACCATTTGCTATTAGAGAGACAATTTTCCTAAGTCTAAATGAATTATTGTTGCTAATATCTGTAGGATTAGGAGCAGGAATAGGACAAATTGGCATTACTTTAGCTTACCAACAAGCTAATGCAGCTTGGATTTCAGCTTTTTCGTATACAACTGTATTGGTTGCATCTTTCTATGGATGGTATTATTTTGATGAGGTTTTGAAATTTGATGACTATTTAGGAGCTCTTCTAATAGTGACAACAGGAATCTTTCTTATCCTCATTAGTCCTAAAGAAAAGATAAATTAAGATAGAAAGGTGAATAATTTTCATTAAATTAATCCTAATTATCAGGCCATTCATGTTCTAAATCCGAATTGTAATCTTCTCTACGCATTTTGGACACAACCACCCCTACTATCACCATCAATATTACTATAACGACTGACATTAATAAAATCAGCATGGGCATCAAAGAAGTAGATTCCAAAACAGTTTCAGCAGATTCTGTCCCGACAACTGATAGTTGAACTACTAAGTTAGTAGAAGCCTCTTCGTTAAGAATCGACCTAACCATTAGAGTTTGATTACCTTCTATCTGATTTCCTGGAATATACTTGAGCCTGTCAATTAACATGGAATGACTAATTTCCACAAATTCATCACCAGGAGAAAATTCTTGATGAGTCATCCAATTATCTCTCATATCCCAAGTCCTCCATTCTAACTTGACTGGATCTCCTTCGACTGAGATTTTTATTGAATCACGATTTGATAATACTATTCGATTATCTTCAGTACTCTCAGTCTCGGTGGTCAGATTCAAATCAGTAGAAAGATCGTATACGTAATTTGCAGCTTCCAATAGTGCAAGATGACCTTCTACATGGCCATGACCATAAACATTATTCTGTCTATTCTTAGGAATCAAATCTTCCGGACAAGGCTCATTGGCCAGCAAGTAATGACATTCTCTGTAAGTAGCTGTTTCTTGCATAATATTTCTAATATCAAATGGAGAAAGATCTGGGTTAGCCTGATACATTAAAGCAGCTAGTCCAGCTGCACCTGGAGTGGCCATACTAGTACCTGAATAGTCAATATAACCATCTCCTGAATTTGCTTCAGGAGCAAATACATTCGAACCAACAAAAGCAATGTTTGGTTTCACTCTTCCTTCTTCTGTTGGTCCTTG
>DAJW01000072.1:1597-9115 GCA_002496485.1 Euryarchaeota archaeon UBA36 | reverse complement strand
CCTTCCGGAATAACAAATAAAGAATGTAAACTAGTACTTGGATGTGGAATGGTAATCGATCCTTGGGTATTAGATGAAGAACTAGAAGGTTGGTATTCAATAACAAAAGAGAGGCCAGAAGGCGATAGGTTATTCATTAGTGATAGAGCATCAGTAATTTTCCCCTACCATCGTTTTTACGATGAAGCTGACAAACTAATTGGAACTACAGGTAGAGGAATCGGTCCAACTTACAGAGATAGAACTGAAAGAGTAGGCATTAGATTCGCAGATTTAAAATTCCTATTAAATGATAAAAATAGACTTATCGAGGTTGCAGATAGAATGAATAATCAATTAAATGCTGTCGGGGTAAAAAATCAAATTAGTAGTGATGAACTTTATTCGAACATCTCTTGGATTTTAGATAGATTCTCTAATTCAATCAGGAGTACTGGGCCAATGCTACATAGTGCTCTTGAAGAGGGGGATCAGATTTTGCTTGAAGGAGCACAAGGCTCAATGTTAGATATAGACCAAGGCACCTATCCATTTGTTACATCATCAATTACAGGAAGAGCCAATGCATCTCACGGTTCTGGAATCCATCCAGGGCAAATCTCCAGTTGTTTTGGAATCTCCAAGGCATATACTACTAGAGTAGGAAATGGACCATTTCCTACAGAACTTTCATTAGAAGAAGGGCCAGGAAAACAGATGTCAAAAATTGGAAATGAATTTGGAACTACCACTGGAAGGCCAAGAAGAACAGGTTGGCTAGATTTAGTAGCATTAAAAGAAAGTCAGAGGATAAATGGATATTCTGGATTAGTAATCACAAAAGTAGATGTTTTGGGCGACTTAGATGAGATATTTTATTGTGTTTCATATTTACTTGATGATAAGGAGATAGATTATCTTCCCACAGCAACTGAAGATTTGTCAAGATGTAAGCCAATATATCATTCACTCCCTGGTTTCCAATCTATGACGGGCGATGAATGGATTTCATTGGCCAATAAATCAAGAAATGGACTAGGATTAGAAATCCTACCAGCTTCAATTAGAGATTATCTAAAAGTGATAGAAGATTTTGTTGGAGTTCCTGTAGTAAGTGTAGGAGTTGGACCGGATAGAATGGCTTCAATTGCGAGTATTAATGGGCCATTTGATTTTGCAATTCCAGAAGCAACCTTCTAATTTGAATTCGAAACCGGACCTATATGGGTTTCAAGTCTAAAGCCAGAAAGAAAAGAAATGCTGCACATGGTTCTAGTAGCGAAAAGAAATCAAAAGATATTGAATTTGAGGGAACAGTAAAATGCGATATCAAAGACTGTAATAACTGGGCAGATAAGAAGGTAGGTGGAAGAAAGATGGCTTATGATAGAGCAGTAGATGTTTGGGGTTCTTCTGCATTCCCAAGAAAAACAAAAAAAGTCTCACTTTGTAAAACTCACTATAGAGTTTGGAAGAAAGAAAAGAAGGGCGAACCAAAAGAATGGGAGTAAAAATTTAACACTTCAATAGTAAATATTGTTAGATAGTTGTTCATGGAATGTACATGAATGCACACCCGGTGAATGAACCTATTTTGTCTTACTCTATAGGCAGTAATGAAAGAACTAGTATTCTGGAAGAGATTGATAAACAAATGTCTGAAGTTTTGGAAATACCCTGTATAATAAACGGAAAAGAAGTTTTTACTGGAAACACAGTAACTCAGGTGATTCCCCATAAACACGACCATATTATCGCTAATGTTCATCTAGCTGGAAAAAATGAAATTGAAGAGGCTTGCCATGCCGCTATAAAATCTCAAAAAAGTTGGATAGATATTGGACTAGAAGGCAGATGTAAAATCTTCGAAAAATGTGCTGATTTGTTGGCTGGAGATTGGCGAATGAAAGTTAATGCAGCCACTATGTTGAATCAATCAAAAACTGTTTTCCAGGCGGAAATTGACTCAGCTTGTGAATTAATTGATTTCTGGAGATTTAATTGCTACTACGCGAGAAGATTCCACGATGACTTTCAACCTTTAGTATCTCCAGATGGAGTAGAAAATTCTACCGAGATTAGGCCACTTGAAGGATTCATTTTAGCCATTACTCCGTTCAATTTCACAAGTATTGCTGGAAATCTTCCAAGTGCTCCTGCTATAGTTGGCTGTACATCTCTTTGGAAACCAAGTAGAAATTCATATTTCTCAAATTACTATCTAATGCAACTAATGATGGAAGCAGGACTTCCAGCAGGAGTAATTAATTTCCTTCCCGGTTCTGGAGAGGAAATTACAGACATCTCAGTTAAAAATTCTAATTTCGCAGGATTGCACTTTACTGGATCAACTCAAACCTTTCAAGGACTCTGGTCCAAAATTTCTGACAATTTGAATAATCTAAAATCCTATCCAAGAATAGTAGGCGAAACAGGAGGAAAAGATTTCGTAATCGCCCATCCAGATTGTGATAAAAAGGGACTACTAGTTGCCTTAATTAGAGGGGCCTTTGAATATCAGGGACAGAAATGTAGTGCTGCAAGTAGGGCATACATTCCTCATACAGTTTGGGATGACATCAAAGATAATTTACTGTCCGAGATAAATAAAATAAATATGGGAAATGCAAGAGAACTTACAAATTTCATGACTGCCGTAATTGATAACCGAGCATTTGAAAGAATCAGAGGATATATTGAAAGGGCCCAAATTCGAGATTCATGTGATATTTTTGTTGGCGGTAAATGTAGTGATTCAGATGGATGGTTCATAGAGCCAACAGTTATTCTAACAAATAACCCAACTTCAGAGACGATGGTAGATGAGATTTTTGGACCAGTTTTAACTATATATCTTTACGATGATGAAAAATTTGAAGAAATTCTGGAAATTTGTGATAAATCTTCTCCTTATGCATTAACTGGATCAATTTTTGCCAACAACGAAGATGATATTCAAACCGCTTTCAAAGCATTACGTTTCTCCGCTGGAAATTTTTACATCAATGATAAGCCCACAGGGGCAGTAGTGGCTCAGCAACCTTTTGGTGGAGCTAGAGCATCAGGGACAAATGATAAAGCGGGTGGTCCTCTAAATCTACTGAGGTGGATAAGTCCCCGTTCTGTAAAAAGGACATTAGATATTCCTCATGATTGGCAATATCCTTTCATGGAAACAGAATAAGTTTACAAAAATTAATATTCATCACCATCCTCGACTGATTCCTGGGGAGCATTTTGCTGAGAGGTCACATTTGTGACGACCCAATAACCTGATCTGGGTAATTCCAGCGGAGGGAGAGTATGGAAACAATAATTGCATTTTCTTTAATGCTAACTACTCTCGTTGTCTTTGCATATTTTGGATTCAAATCTGCATCGTTAAGTAACATGGATAGTGATAAATTCCTCTCAGCCAGAGGAACTCAAAATTGGGTAAGGATTGGTTTAAGTCTTTTTGCTTCAGGAATGGGGATATGGGTATTTTTTGGCCCTTCAGAGGTGGGTTATTATGGTGGCTTCTGGGATGTTTTAGGATATGCTGTAGCCTGTGCCGCACCTTTCTACATATTGTATAAGGTAGGGCCAATAATTAGAGAAAAATTACCTTCAGGAGTGACTTTAGCAGACTATGTCCGAATTAGAATTGGTCGTCCAATGCAGATATATGTAGGGATAATTTCTATTATATACATGTTCACGATATTATTTGCCGAATTCACAGCAATAGGAAAGGCTATGAAAATTCTAGGTGGAATCGAACCAATATATTCTATGATTACAGTGGCAGTTGTGACCACAGCATATACAACTTATGGGGGCTTACCCTCATCTCTTGGGACTGATCGGATACAAGCTTGGGTTCTGATATGGCTATTAGTGACGCTCTTATTGTTAATTTCTATAGGAGATTTTAATGCTATAATTTCAGATGCAAAAAGATTCAATCCAGAAGATCCCTATAGTATTGGAAGTATTTCTTACATGGATTCTTTTTCATCAGGCCTAGCACTTGTACTGGCAATCACCTCGGCCGAAATGTTTTCACAAGGAAATTGGCAACGTGCATGGGCCTCGGAAGATGACAATGCTCTGAGAAAGGGGTCAATTCTAGCAGCCACTCTAGTTTTACCATTAATTTTTATTATGGGATTTCTAGGTACTACTGTAGCTGGAAGAGGTACAGCACTCGATCCAGCTTCAGCATTCTTCATACTTCTTGACGATGCAAGTATAATTATTATTTCAGGATTTATTGTTTTAGGTACTGCTTTGGTTTGCTCCAGTGTCGATACACTTCAGAATGCAATTGCAGCTTCAGTGACACGTGACATATCGGATGGAAGACTAAACATCAATCAATCCAGACTGATTACTCTGGGAATGATTCCATTAGCACTATATTTAGCCACGGGCCCTGAAGTATTTGGATATAGATTTGATACACTGGGTGTATTCAAAATATATTTATTCGCCGATTTACTTGCTGCTGCTACAGTGATTCCAATATTACTAACATTATGGGAAAAAATTAACCCATCCTTTGCCTTTTTAGGCGCACTTTCTGGGCTACTTTCGGTCATTCTTTATGGTACTATTTCTTCTGATTTTTCAACCGGACTCAGATTTATTTTATCTCCTACAAACGAATTTGGTCTCGCAAATCTGAATGTTTTCATTTCAGCATTAGCCGGCTCTACACTAGTTACAGTGTTAGGTTCATATGTGATGCAATCGGACGATTAATAACGTGGGAATTAGAGATGCATTGAAAGGAATATGGATTCCTTGGGATTTACTTTGGAATAATTCTTGGAGTCGTAGAAAAATTAATGATGGAAAATTATTTCAAATTGAGTTATTCTTACTCGGAATGATTTTGATTGCAGGCCCCTATTTTATAACAAATATCGTGGCACACAATTTCCTAGAAACAGTCTGGGATCCCGAAATTGACTTAGATAGGGAAATTCCATTCGTAGGATGGACAATTGTACCATATGTGCTCCTTTATGCACTTTATCCACTTTTGGCATTTAGTAGTCCCAGGGACAAAAGAGGCCAAATTGAACTAATTGTAGTTATTCAATTCCTTTTTTCCGTAACTATATTTTGTTGTTTTTTCTTTTTACTAATCCCAGCAGAAATTGATCTCAGAGACCAGCTAGTAATTCCAGATTTAAATCCCACCGAAGAATTCTTATTTTCACTAGTTCATTATTTCGATAATCCTTGGAATGCATGGCCTAGTCTGCACGTAGTCCACTCCTTTCTGATATGTAGAATCATAACCTTTTGGACTTTAAGAGAAAGAAAAGAAACTATGTATAGATTATTATTTTTATTTTTATTATGGGTGGAGTGGATTCTACTTAGCATAAGTATTTTGACAACAAAACAACATTATATTTTTGATCTATTTTCTGGAGTTATAGTAAGCATAGTTGCTTGGAGACTTTTCTATCCAATATTGAATGGCCCAATAAAATGGAAATCAGAAAATATCTCCCATTAGCTCTCTTTGTGTAAGATATACAAATAATCCAATTCCAGCAAAAATCATCATCCAAGCCCCAATCGATTTTATTATTGCAGAAAATTCAGTCATCCTTTGTGCCACAGTTTGCCCGCCTGAACCGACAATCACAATTACTGAAATCATAAGTATCGAAACAGAAATTATCAATCCAAATAGGCCCGAAAATAAAGCATAATCTCCAATGGAAACTAGCCAAGCCATGAATGGAAAAACTGCCGCTGCTGTACAATCGATAGAAGCTGCACTATATCCAATTCCCCACAAATACATGTTCCTTCTCGGTTTAAAGACCTCATCAGATTCATTAGTTTGAAATTTATCTAAGATACTCTGCAATCTCATTGACATATTTCCCGTCCAACCAAGTAGCATCAATAACCCCAAAAATATGAGTATAATTGAGATGAGTATCGATAGATCATTTAGTACATTCGTCAAATTTACAATTTCCCGCAATAAGAAAATCATAATGCCCAGTACAAAAAAGAAACTTAATTGCCCCAATGCAGCATAGATACCAATTCCAAATGAATTTGTTAAGGTTTTTCTCTGTTCTGAACTTACAATATTCTGATTAAGAATATATTCCTGCTCTCTTATTTTCAATCCTAAGTAATAAGTAATGAAAGATGGAAGTACCGGAAATGCACATGGCGAAAAGAAAACCAAAATGCCTAGCAGTAATCCCAAAATTAAAACTCCATGAATACTATCATCTGCTTTCTTAATTCCAAATCTCAGGGATTCAGCATCCCCTAAAACTGCTAATTCTATAGATCTATCAAATTCTTCCCATCCATCCAAAGGCAAACCAGAATTTTCTTTTGATATCGCAAATCCTTCTTGGTCTATTACTATGACTAAAGGTAGACTTTGGGCAGAATAGTATTCAACTAAATCTCCCCTCAAACCATTTTCTAAAATTACTGAATCCTTTGCTCCATTTGCGACAGTCCAATTCATGAATTTGTTAGAATTAATATCACCAAAAGTCTCGTTTACAAACTCAAAAGATTCGTAATCATACCAAGAAGCTATTGAAATTACTTCAATTTTGTAAGGCCCTTCTAATGCTTTCCAATCTTCTATTTTTTCTTCTAAATGATCTTGTACATAGTGACAATTAACACATCCCACAGACATGAAATCTAAAATGACAATTGACCCCAAATAGTCACTAAGTTTGAATTTCCCTTCTTGATCAAATTTATCGATTCCTTCCCTTTTCATGGTTTCAACAGAAAAATCGGATACAGGATTAATTTGTTGAGAAACTCCAAAATTTGAAGAAGACATCCCAAAAATACTTAGTGAGAAATAAGAAATTAATAGGAATAAAAATATCGATATCGGTAATGCTTTCCAAGTCTCTTCCCTTTTGAGGTTACCAAAGTCTAATGAATCAAACAAATCAACACCTCACCCAATTCAATGCCATTATCACCGTGTAAGTATAATCATTATAGTGATATTCAATACTATCTCAAAATCATAACCAATTATCAAGATATAATTTAATTCGAAGATTTCACTATTAAATCAGATACTATCGGCTCAACATTCTTCCATATCTCTTCATGAGTATCTTCAAATGTCCCCTTAGTTGAAACTATTGGGAAGTTATTTTCTTTGGCTAATTGTTTAAATTTTCCTCTTAATAACTTCTGATAATGAAGAAAACTAACGGTAGGAATATTGGAATGACCTAAGTCCATTCCACTTTCATAACCCTTCAATTCAGCAATTCCATCCGTGTATATAACTCGATGTAAGATTCTCTTTGGACCCGCATCTAGAACGATTACCGTGTCTGGAACAGGTACGCTAGAATATAGCCCATTTAACCACTCCTTAGAGGTTCCTCTAACACTCTCTCTAATTATTGGAGTATAGCTAAATCTATCAGCAACCACTACAAAGCCCGCATCTAAAGCTGGCTGGATATGATGGACTACTTGATCCCACATGTCTGTTGCATATAGTAAGGCTCGCGTCCTAGG
>DAJW01000072.1:0-1199 GCA_002496485.1 Euryarchaeota archaeon UBA36 | reverse complement strand
GCTACGCCCTGAGCTTCTAAGCGTTGAGATAGTAATCTAGCATGTGATGTCCTTCCTACGCCATCTGGACCTTCGAGTACAATTAATCTACCACTAATCTTCATCAACTCCATGCCGTAAAACAGTATATCCTTCAGGAGAAATATATCTCATCCTAGTACTGTCATCATAATGATGAATTTCCGCTCTCCTATCGTCCGCCTCAATTAATGTTACATTCGAAAGATCAATTGAATCAGATATTATTCGCCTAACATTTTTTTGAATTTCAGCAATACCTCGATTCGAATCAATTCTCACCATTCTCCCCCTTTCTGCAATATCTCCATATATATCTCTCATTCGACCCTGTAATTTTTTGTATGATTCAAATGGATCATCTGTCCATCCCATGTCCATTCCAGATTCATAAAATTTTAGATTAGGGCGCCCCTTCATAATTCTAGATAGTGATATTTCTGCATCGACTTCAAAATATAAGGTCAAATCAGGATCTCTAGCAAATGAGTAAGTCATTTCGATTCTTTCCTGATCAATTCCTCTAGCACCATCTCTTGCCATAGCAGTGAATTTGTATCTATCACAAATCACTACTCCACCTACCGCCAACAATGGCTCAATTTGTCGTTCCCATCTATCAGCAAAATCAGCGGCATGAATGTAATGGAAAGTTTCAGGAACTAAGCGCTGATTCTTCTTACCTTCCTTAGTCGCACTTTTCACCATAGGACTAGAATTCCACTCAGTATGGTGAACTGGAGCACCAAGGGCTCTTAGCCACTGGACTAGTAAATGTGCTTGGGTTGATTTCCCTGAACCATCTAATCCTTCAACCGCAATTAAAATTCCAGCACCTGAAGCTTCTTTGGATTTCATGAGCTCGGCGAAAAGCTAGCTTATAATCAATTTATTTACAAATCATCCAAAATCAAACAATAATAATTCAAAAATCATACAATTATCGAAGAAGAACCGATTCTAAGCAAACCTCTTTCTGCAATTTCCCTATCTATTCTATTAATGGCCCCGATTAATTGTTCTAATTCTTCCTTAGTTTTTATGCCACCAGACAATTTTATTCCTTTGTATTCTCCAGAAATGCCTCTATGACGATTAACCTCTTCTGCTAAAATAGTGGCCTGCTCCTCAGTACATTTTCCTCTCTTTCCTGTTCCAGATTTAATGTAGTCCGCTCCACT
>DAJW01000122.1 GCA_002496485.1 Euryarchaeota archaeon UBA36 | reverse complement strand
CAGGAATTTAGATCTTGTATTGAATGTATGTTGTGTGTCAATACATGTCATGTAATGAGAGAGCATCAGATGTTTGAGGAGTTTGCAGGTCCACGTTTCTTTGTCAGATTGGCCAGTTTAGAAATGCATCCACTAGATACAGAAAATAGAATCCCTGAAATTAAGGAAGATTTTGGAATTGGATACTGCAATATTACCCGATGCTGTACAGAGGTTTGTCCAGCTGGAATTCAAATTACTGATAATGCTATAATTCCACTTAAGGAAAGGGTTGTTACTGATTATTACGACCCAATATTAAATCCAATAGGAACTATGAAGGAATTAGCAACTGGTGTATTCAGTGTTGTTACTGAAAAATTTGGTAAAAAGGCAGATCCTGGCAATCTAACAATGGCTAAAGATGCCCTATCTAATGAGAAATCTAGATTGGCAGAAGCCAGTAAAATAGATAGAGAAAGGACTGAGCGAGCCAGACAAAGAAATCGTTCTAAATAGGAAGAGGACAATATAATATATATGTTAATTTCTATCGATTCGTAATTTTTTTACATTAGCTTTATTGATCATTTCTGGAAGCCATTCTGGGGCATTTGCTCCCTTTGCAACCTTCTCTTTCCAGCCTTTGAACACATGAATTCTATTGGTGCCTCTTTCTCTAAGGTGGATATCGGTAATACCTCTAGTTGCTGCCTTTAGTGCAGCTCCTCTGGGTTGTCTGCTATGGAAAACCTGTGCAGTATCCTTTCCTTTATTCATCAACACAAAATACTTTTTTTCTGCCATTATTGTATGCCTCAAATTAAATGCGCTCAGTAGATATGTATTAATCTTCGGGAAAAAGAAATTACTGCAAAGATATTTACCATACAGGAAAATATTTCAGAACACAGCGCATGCCAATGTCTTCGTATTGGAAACTCCTTCAATAGATCGAATTGAATTAATGACAAAAATCCCAATCTCTCTCATATCTTCTGCTTGAATTTTCACTATGATATCATGATCTCCTAATAATAAATTCGCATCTGAAATTAATGAAAGTTTAGATATGGTACTAAAAACTGATTTTTCCATCCCAGGTTCCACATCAATTAACACATAACTAGAGTACACGAGTTAAGCGATTTGGTCTTAACGAAAAAAACTTCCCAAGATTTAGGTAAAAAATGAGCGATGAATACATATCCGATGGCTTAACTCCAATATATTATGGCCGATGTGGTAATTGTCAGAGAATGTCGTCATGGA
The DNA here is from genome assembly GCA_002496485.1 of Euryarchaeota archaeon UBA36. Taxonomy (GTDB): domain Archaea; phylum Thermoplasmatota; class Poseidoniia; order Poseidoniales; family Thalassarchaeaceae; genus UBA36. The sequence continues at coordinate 5,478 of DAJW01000122.1, read as the reverse complement.
CAAGTTAGAGTGCTATTTGGAGACATAATTGGAGTCGAAGCTGACATCATGGTAATTCCAGCCAATAATAGACTAGCAGGTAGAGAAGGATTAGATGAAAGAATGCAAGTAGCTGCTGGGCCAAAACTTAGAGAAAGATGTCAAGATATAGCTAAGGAAAGAAGATTGTTGAATCTTCAGCCATGTGGGGTTGGAGAAGCAGTTGTAACTCCAGGCTATGACTTACCAGCTAAGAATTTAATTCACGTTGTCGGTCCTGATTGTAGAAGGCCTACTCAAGATAATTTCCGTAGAGAAATGTTGAGAAATTCATATCAAGCATTATTTAATGAAGTAAATGAGTTGAAAGATAGAGAAACTATTGTATTGCCACCTTTGGGAATGGATGTTTTCGCATATCCTCATAGAGAAGGAGCTAGAATGACAATGGAAATAATTCTACCATGGATGGATGGAGATGTAGATCCGGGAGTACGAATGGTACTTATTGTAACCCATGAAGATAATTTCATGAATAATATGAAAACTGTTTACAGAGAAAGCGAAGATCAATTTCCTGGTGTGGACAGAACTAGGGAATACAGAAAAGGTAAGTTCCAGTGATTTAATGACCAATTAACTCAATAACCCTGAGATTTCGCTGGCTTTATGGGCACTTCATATGAAAGAGAATTGCGATCTGTACTTGCAGGCGAAGTGAAGGGTGTTAGGGCTGTAACTAGATCTTGTTCAGAACTAGAAAGAGCGATGGCAATGCAAGTAGTCAAAAGGCCATTTTTAGTAGTTAGAGCTCCAGGAAGTGGAACCGAAGGAACGGGCGATTTACTAGTTTTGAGAGGGGATTTGTGTTTTCAAGTTGAAGTTAAATCTTCGAAAAGTGATAGAATTTATCTTTCTGGAAGGACTATGAATCAATATAATTCTTTGAAAGAAGTAGGTGAGAGGTGTGGGCTTCAACCTCTATATGCCTTCCGTTTGAAAGGGGTGAGAGGAGATAGTTGGAGAATAATGAGGGTTCAGGTAGAAGGTTTAACCGGAAAATCCAGACATCTATCAAGAAGTATTCCCGAACTGCCACTAACCAATAGAGGAGTGCCTCATTTAAATTGGGAAGCGGGAATGCCACTTCATAGATTTCTTTCATTAGTATGCAAATCTGATGGAGTAAAGTCAATTTAATTGTTAATCATTCTATCCCTGATATCTTTCTCTCTAAAGATTTAATCTTAACTACTTGATTAATTAATGATTCTTTAATTTCTGTTAGATCAGACTGCTCAATTAATCTTGATACACTGTCTCTTTCTCTAACTAAAGATTTGATTTTTCTCTTTTTATTTCTTATTTCAGCTAGTCTGTGTCTTTGCATAGCTGTGAGATGAGGGCGTGTATTTTCAGTTTATTTACTGCACAGGTTGAATAATGCCCTGCTATTAGCATGTACATGAATAAACAATGTGATAATGCAAATAGTTATAAAAAAACTAATCAATTATCCATGTTTAGTAGTACTTTCCCAATATTTTTCCTACTTATGTTGTATTTAGTAGGAATTCCTCTATGGATAATTATTTTGATTGGAATTTGGTACTTTTCAATCATTTCTTTGGAATCGACTGGATATCTCGACAAGATAGATGCAACAAGAGTTCTTGGTTTTATCCTGATGATAAGGACTAAAAAAGGAAAGAGTATTTTGGATAGAATTTCTAGTTTTAAACGATTCTGGAAGTTTTTTGGAGAGATTTCCATATGGATTTGTTTGTCAGTGATGGCTCTAGTGGTGTTCGTGCTTTTGATTAGTGCATTTTCAACAATTTTGAATCCGAGAGAGGAATATATTCCAGCTAGTGATGTTCTCTTTATTCCAGGAGTGACAAGTTTTGTGCCTTTTTGGTGGCCAGTAATCGCACTAATTGTTACTCTGGTAATTCATGAATATAGTCATGGAATTCAGGCGAGAGTTCATGGAATGAGGTTGAAGAGTTTTGGACTACTGCTAATGGGTCCGTTGCCTTTGGGTGCATTTGCTGAACCTGAGCAAGATGAGATGATTCGAGCACCAAGAAGAGAAAGAATGCGATTATTTGCGGCGGGACCCTCGATCAATATTTTTGCAACTTATATTGCTGTCATATTATTAGCATTTGTTTCCACAGGCTTGGTGGCTAATCAAGAAGGGCTACATATCAGAGAAATCATTGAAGGGGAGCCGGCCCAAGAAGCGGGACTTGCTCCATATGAGGCGATAATTGAGATAAATGGAACTGAAATCACTGATTATGATAGCTTTAGTTCTACATTAAATGATACTTCACCCGGAGATGAAATAGTTTTCAAAGTTCTAACTTTCCCTAGTGAAGATGGTTTCAGGGATGAGAAAGAAGTATCAGTTGTAATGGGAGATAGGTTTGAACATTTCAATTCAATTTGTGAACAAAATAACGATTATGAAAGATGTATGAGTTTCTATGGAAATCCTGAACCGGGTAAATCATTTCTAGGAGTTGATATTGCAGAAGATATTGTAGCAGCAAAAAGGTACTCAATCATTTTGCAAGGTAATTTTGGAATTGTTGATAGGTTAGTTTACACATTAGTTACACCGGTAATAATGCTCTTTGAACCGATGAGTCTAGATGGTCAAACTATGATAATCGAAGAAAGGCAGCTGTTAGAAGTTGAAGGATTTATTCCCGAATCAATCGGAAAGGAAAACGTTCTGCGTATATTTGATTTTCTTTTTTGGCTAGTATGGGTGAATTTTCTACTTGGATTTGCAAATTTGGTTCCTATGGTTCCATTTGATGGTGGACATATTGTAAAAGACGCAATACACTCTATTTTGAGAAGAATTAGTTCTAGACACCCAATAAAGATTGAGAATTTTGCTAACAAAATTAGTAACTATAGTAGTTTTTTCTTTCTGATAATAATCTTATTACCCTTAATAAGTCCTATATTTCCGTGGTAATTATTCTTCTTCTGGGCTAGAGATTTTGGGAATTCCCTCAATTATTCCTGGAATGGCTAGTAATAGGATAATAGATATTGTAAGATTGAACCAGGCATTATCTGTGACCGACTGATGATTGCCAGAAGCAAGGAGTTTTATTGAACCGACCCAAGGTAATTCACTAGATGCAATGCCTAATATCCATTCTTCTTTAACCGCGGTAACGGGATTCCCAAATTCATCTTTTAGGCCATTTCTCGGGTCTTGTCCAGTAGCAGCTAGTTGATCGATTTTACAGCCATTTGTACTTGGATTATCTCCAGTAGTTAGATAGCCTTCGTGAGAAGGAATCCAATTTATTAGTGTAAGGTTTCCGTGAAATTTGCAATTATAATCTAGAGTCATTGAAATGGATTGTACATTTTTGATACTTGTACCTCTGACGTCCCAAGTTTCTGAACCAGCTATTGTAGAATTTGCTACAACCTTTAGCAATGCCCTATGAATTACAGGCGTTTCACTTCCACCATTCTTCTTGTAAATTACCACATCTCCTGGCATTCCGTGAGAATGGTAGTTATAATTTGGATTATCTTCTTGAGTAGCTTCAACCAGAGTAATTACTTGTCTTCTTGAAGGATTCATCACTAATATCAAATCTCCAGCATCTATTGCCCCAATAGATCCGTCCTCCAGATCATGCATCATAGAACCTGATTCTACTACTACCATGGGTGGAAAGGATCCAGTAGAAATCCACATTGCTCCAAGTATCAGTACGACTAGACCCAGAGCTAGAATCACTTCTTTAGCCACTACACTCCTAATCTCATTCTGATTAAGACTAGAATTTGACTGGTCGACTTTTGGGTCTGTCAACTCATTCCTCCTCTTGTACTGATTCGGAAGATTTGTTAACATTCCTGTTTGGATGAATAGATGGCATAGAGTACTTCTTTCCAATGTTAATTCCTAGCATTTCGTATAGTCCTTTCAGTCTTGCTTGATACTTTTTACCTAGAGCATCAGCTGCATTTTCAGCTTCCTTTTTTCTCCTTAGAACTTCTGGCCGGGAATCTAAATTCAAAATATCTTCAAGAAGCTGTTTTTGACCCATAAAGAAAAAGAATTCTGGTGCAACAAAAAACAATGCTACTGCACCACCAAGTAAAGCAATCCACACAAGAGGAATTAGATTTTCTCTACCTTCAGATTGTAGATTTTGTACCCCATCCATAAAAAATACAAAGATTAGTGAAAATAAAATCAATGAAGTGAAAAATATCGTTGATAGAGTGTAAAATCCAAAATGTATTTGTCTGTTTGATCTCCACCATTTTCTAATTGGCCCTACCTTTTTTCGCCTGCTCCTCGCCATATTATCATGTTCGGAAGTAATCATACATTAGTGCCTTTCGGATATAGTTTCTAATTTTTTGAACGGAACCAATATTCATGGCCGACCCCTCAGACACATCATGCTGATAGGACTGACAGGAAAAAATGCCTCTGGAAAATCGACAATCGTGAGCTGGTTCTCCGAAAAAGGATTGCGTAGTGTTTCATGTTCGGATTCAATTAGATCTTGGCTAAGAAATCAAGAAATAGAAGAGACCAGGAATTCCCTTATTGAAGGTGGAAGGCAACTGAGAAGATCGGGGGGCCCAAGTATCTTGGCTGATATGTTATTAGAAATACTGAATGGAGAAGATGCCGTTGTAGATTCGATTAGAACTCCAGATGAAGTTGCTTCATTTAGGAAAAGAGGTGACTTTTGGTTGATAGAAATTAGAGCTAGTGAAGAAATGAGGTGGGAGCGACTAAAAAAAAGGAATAGACCGGGAGATCCTGAGGATAGGGAGACTTTTGTTAGACAGGATAAAACGGAAGAATCTGCGAAAGACAAAGCGGGTCAAGACTTATTGGCCACAGCAGAATTAGCTGATTACATTATTGAAAATAATGGTTCTATAGAACAATTAGAAACTGAATTAGAAGGATTTTGGAATGAAATTAAGCATTCCTAATACTGATTCCAGCTTCCTTCATCATATCCATTGCGATGGAGAAATCCTCTTCCCATCTTTCTGGAATTTCTACGTTTGATGGATATACAACCTCATTAATTCCTGCCTGAATTAGTGATCTAGTGCACCTAGAGCATGGTGGCCAAGTAACATATGCAGTATTCCCTTTTAGTGAAATTCCAATCCTTGCTGCATGCATTATCGCATTTTCTTCAGCATGGCAAATCATAGGATATTTTTTTTGGCGATTATTTAGTCGATTGTCGTCATCCATTATTCCTCTCGGGAAGCCATTGAAACCCGTTGAGCGAATTTCTCTATCTGGCCCAACAACTACGCAACCTACCTTAGTTGAGGGGTCCTTACTCCAGTCTGAAATATGTCTAGCTAGTTCCAGAAATCTCAAATCCCATTTGTCACTCATGTACACCTGAGAGAGTATCAGGGTAATCATTATTCGGTTTCTCGGGAAGGGTGGATTGTCATTATTTCATC
>DAJW01000032.1:8267-10969 GCA_002496485.1 Euryarchaeota archaeon UBA36 | reverse complement strand
AATTCAGCTATTGTTCTATGATTATCAGGATCTGGCCAAGCACATCCTGGACAATCAAAACCACTAAATTTATTTACATTATTAAGAGTAACAAGAGACTTCAAGGGTCCCATGTTACTCAAGCCATGTTTTAATGTGGAAATTACGGCTGGAATACCGGCTGCTACCTTCTTTACTGGTTCTATATTTGGTCTATTCCTTTCAAAAGGTGTAGTCTCAGTAGTTCCCCTATCCACGAACCGCTATAGCATTCAATATGTATACCTATTTAGAAAATTATTATTTTATTACTCAAAATTTCAAAATTCGTCTCATGCCACTATAAATTGTCATTTTATCAAATCTTGCGAAAGAACATAGTGTCAAGCCATGTTCATTTGCTACATCTATCGCTAAAGAGCTCGGTGCCCCGACTGAAATCATAATGGGAAAACCAGCCTTTATGGATTTGAATACAAGTTCGAATGAAGCACGGCCGGAAACTACTACATATTCATCCTTTACTAAATCTGTATCTAGCATTAACATGCTTCCAATTAACTTATCCATTGCATTATGTCGTCCTATATCCTCTTGGATTTCGATAAGCTCTCCAGCATTAGAAAATCTTGCACATGCATGGGATCCTCCCGTTACTGTGAACATATCTTGATTTTCTCTCATTAATACTAGTGATTTGTTAATTTGTTTCATGTTTATTCTAATGTTTTCACTAAGTTGTGGCCCGTGAAAATGCAATAAATCGTTAATGCCACTTCTACCACAAATCCCGCATGATGAGGTTATTGTATTCATTCTTTCATGGATATTCGATTTAACTTCAGTATCTTGATTTAATTGAATGATAGCTAAATTATCATTAATGATAATCTCATCTATATCGTGAATAGAGTTTATTATTCCTTCACAAAATAAAAATCCAGTGATTAATTCGGAATCATTACCGGGAGTTCTCATAATCACACCGATATTCGAATTTTTTTCATTTCCAAACTTTAGAGAAATTTGTATAGCACTTTCTGTGATTACATTATCCTCGATTCTTTCCTCTTCAGAATTAATGAATTTTACCGAATCTCTATTGACAACTGAACTCATGTTGTTACAGATGGGCCATTACTGATATGTTTGATGGATAAAATACCAACTGTTGAAATATTACTGTCCCTTAGGAAGGTTATGGAAGAGGATATGTGTGGTGTCAGACTTTCACTACCAGTAGCAGAAGTATATGATTCGGTACCAGTAGTTATTGATTTTACCGACGATGCGAAAGTTGCAATTAAAGATGCAATGGGTGGAGATAACTCTCAAGTATTGATAGTCAGAGCTGAAAGAGGTGGTTGCTCTGGATACCTGTATGATATGCAAATCGATAAAAATCCTAATGATGAAGAATTTCAAACAATCGAAATTGAGGGAATACAAGTACTTGTCCATAATAGGGACAGTGAACTATTGACTGGAATAACAATTGACTACAAAAATACGTTAATGGGTGGCGGATTTCAAATTTCTAATCCAAACGCAAATAAGTCATGTGGATGTGGTCAATCATTTTCTTGATTTTCTTCTAACCATTTTGAAAGTGGCACAAGTGCGGATAAATGTAAGGATCCTAAACTTCTAGTGTAGAGATAAACCATCGGATTAAACTCATCAATTATTTGCTTAAGGAAATTATCTTTAACTGGTTGACCTCTAGATCTGAAAAAGATTAATTCTACTGTAATACCTATAATTGTAGCAGTATATAGCACTAATAGAACACTAATAGCAAATGAAATTGGATCCTGGAGTAATCCATCTGCACGAATAGATGAACCATATAATAACTGTCTTGATAATAGGAATACTAGCCCCACTCCTACTGATGGACCTAATGCATCATCCACTAGAGTAACCATTGGAATAATTCTTCTATGAGATGGATCTGCGAAACATAGAATACTTTCTGTTGCTACCCTGATTACTGAAATTGTGGATACTAAAAAAATGTATACTATTGCACTGATGAAAAAAATCCAAGAAGGGGAATATGGAAGATAAGATACAATTAGGTATGCAAATAGGCCTAGAAATACGGTTATTGGCATTCTGTAGATTGACTCGAATACTCCGTCTAGCTCCTTAGCTCCGTCATTGATAGGTATGGCAATAATTTCCCATCTTGTAAATCCTTGTAGAAATTTTGCAATATTGGACAGTACTTTTTTATCTATTAAAATCCACTCAATTAATCTAAAAACAGGCATCATTGGTATGGTTATAATGGCTGCAAATAATCCAACCAGTGGCCATAATACTAGACTTGGAAATAATAAAAAATGATATAGTCTCAAAGGATGAATTAAGTCTGATTCTATTCTCGCTTGCCTATCTGACAATATTTCAACCTTTATTGCTTCAGCATCTAATTCACTTCTATACCTCGATAGGGGGATACCGGAATCTAGGACACGTCGTACTTTTTCTCTGTAATGTTCGTGTTCGGGCTCTGTTCCAATCCACCATTTCCAGGCAAATGATACTGGAATGGCTAATAATAAAGGAACAAATAAAATAATTAGACCAGAAATTACAGAATCAGATCCGTCTACCATGTTAACCTCGATTATAGGACATAGTTTTAGTAATTAAAAATTTGATTTATCAAAAATTTCACTGACTTTCTCCCAATTAATTACATTCCACCAAGAGTC
>DAJW01000032.1:1915-7886 GCA_002496485.1 Euryarchaeota archaeon UBA36 | reverse complement strand
ACATCAACACCTAGAATAGGAATACCATCACCTGTCATTAATGGATTATCTTGATTTGGAGTAGAACAAACATATAATGATCCAGATGAAACACACAACCAAGCCCAACCACTGCCAAATCTCTTCAATGCTGATGATTTTATTTCATCTTTTAATCCATCCAAACTACCAAATGTATCATTAATTGTCGATAATAATTCATTTGATGGCGTGGTAGGTTTAGAGGCTAGCGTATCCCAAAATAAACAATGATTCCAAAATCCACCGCCATTATTCCTAACAGCTGGATTATCTTGATGTTCGATTAATAATTCTTCAATTGTCTTTTCTGACATATCTGTACCTTCGATTGCTGCGTTCAGATTTGCAGTATAGGCTGCATGATGTTTACTATGATGAATTTCCATAGTAAGTGCATCTAAATGTGGTTCAAGTGCATCATATTCGTAATTTAATTTTGGTAGTTCGTAAGCCATGTTAATCTTCGTTTCTGTGTAGAGGTCATAGGTTATAATACAACTGTTTTTAGTGTTAGGATTCAAAATGTTGAAGGATGAATTTCTTTTAGAGAGAATATGGGAAGAATTGCAATAACCGATGGAATGAGTGAAACTGCTATCTCTAAACTAAAACATTTGGGGCATGATGTTGTTGTAGAACATTATGACAAGAATGATTTAGAGAGTGGAATATTATCTGAATTTGACGCAATTGTGGTGAGGAGCGCTACAAAAATATCGAAGAAAGTATTAGATAGTCTAGATCCGAATAGGAATAATCTAAAATTCATTGGAAGAGCAGGCGTCGGTGTTGATAACATAGATATTCAAACTGCATCAAAGCTGGGTATTTTCGTATGTAATACTCCTAAGGCATCTACGCAAAGTGTTGTTGAAATGACATTGGGCCATTTATTTTCTTCTGTGAGACATTTATCCAGAGCAGATAGGGATCTTAGGTCGGGAATTTGGTCAAAAAAACAATTGAAAGGGAGTGAATTGAGTGGTAAAAAATTAGGCTTAGTTGGTTTTGGTAGAATTTCTAAAGGCGTAGCAAATATTTCACATCATTTAGGAATGGATATACATTATTTCGACCCGTTTATTGATGAAAACGGGCAGTTTACTAAACATAATAGTATTGAAGATTTATTCGATGAGTGCACCCACATATCCATACATTGTAATCTAACACCTGAAACTGAAGGATTGGTGAATTTAGATTTAATTAAAAGGATGCCAACGTTTGACAAAGAAGGTGTAGAGTGTGGAAATCATATTGTTAATTGTGCTAGGGGTGGAATAATTAATGAAAAAGATGCCTTAATAGCATTAAATGATGGATATTTAACATCTCTTGCACTAGATGTTTTTGAAATTGAGCCAGCTACAGGTCAACAGTTGCTTCAACATGAAAAATTCAATGGATCACCTCATATCGCAGCATCTACAAAAGAAGCACAGAATAGAATTGGTATTGAGATGGTTGAGTTAATTGATGAATTTTTTAGAGGAGAAAAACCCTCAACTGCCTTAAATTAAATTATGCATCTCGATTAATGTGTTTCTCATCTGCGTTAATTCTTCTGGGATAGAAATACCCGATATTTCATTTTTTAATGAAATTCCTGATTCTTTCTTTAGTTTCCAAACTAAGGAGTTGAAATCTAAAATTGGCTTAGTTAATTTTGTATATTTTTCTAAGTCAATATCTATATCTAATATTGGATATTCTCGTATATCTACAGAGCTTTTGCCGTAAATATGTTCGGAGAGGTAGTGAGTGAAAAACGGACAAATAGGTGAAAATATAGTAAGAATGTCTCGAACTATTCTATGCAATGTCCAAGTTGAACTAAGATTACCGTTGTATAATTTCTTTTTTGACATCTCCAACCAGTGACTTGGAAATATACCAGTTGAAAATGATTTTATTGCCTGTGATGCTGTATATATATCAATATCTGACCATGATTTTTTAACTTTTTTTAGTGTTTCATTGAACTCCGAAAGAATCCATAAATCTTCATTCGCTAACTTGGGATATTTTTCTAATTCATCTGGAACATTAAATTGGTTTGCAAATCTAGCAACATTGAATATTTTAGTTAGGATCCCAAAATACTTAGTCTCTATCTCTTCTGGATTTATATGAAAATCATCTCCTACTTGGGCTTCACAAGATTTCCATAATCGGAAACATTCACTACCAATTTTATTTGCCCTAAGACTGATAGTTTTACCTTCAGGACCTTTGATCTTCCATGATCCGGTTCTGCCATTAAATCCACATTCGAGAACCGAATCAGCATCTATTCCATTACCTAGAGATTTGGACATTTTTCTTCCCCATGGATCCATTCCTAAACCGTCAATCCATATTTTTTTGAATCCTGGTTTATCAAGTAATATTGTACTTTTCAATAATGTATAATATAGCCATGTACGTACAATTTCTTTACCCTGAGGCCTTAAAGATGTAGGAAATGATCTATCAAATAGTTTACTGTCACTAACATATCCTGAAACAAATAGATTAGAATTTGATGAATCCATCCAAGTGTCAAATACTTTTTCTTCACCAATTAATTCTCCCAAATCTCCTTCCATTTCAGAGAAAATTCCTATCACTTCTTTAGTAGCTCGATCTAAAACTTCTGAATTTCTTGGTGGTGAGTCTTTCCACGGTTGTACATATTCTCCAATAGGAGGGACAATTACTAGATTACCATCTTTGGTATACCAAATTGGTACTTCCGTATGATACCATCTTCTTCTACTGATTGGCCAATCTATCGATATTCCATCCATCCAATCAACTAGTAATTGCCTATTTCTTTCAGGAATGAAAGTACTTTCTAATGACAGTTCTTTAACTCGATTTTGTACATCAGTTTGTTTGACATACCATTCCTTTAATAGAATTATTTCTACTGGGTTAGAGCCTCTTTCACTAACTGGTATTTCTTGCATTTTTTCTGTTAATTTTATTATTTTCCCATTGTCAGATAGTATTTCTATAGCCCTTTGCCGAGCATCTAAAACGGATAGATTAACCAGCGGACCAGAAATTTCAGTCATTTTTCCTTCTAAATTAATTGCTTGAAATGGTGCAATTCTAAGTTCTCTAAAAATAGAAACATCATTCTGGTCTCCAAAGGAACATACCATCAATACTCCTGTGCCAAAATCCATTTTAACAGAGGGGTGTGTAACAATTTTTACTTTTTCAGTTCTACCCTTTACTTCAATTGGTAATTTTACATGTTTATTCACTAAATGCTTGTATCGAGTATCTTCTGGATGTACTACTACTACCCCACAAGCGCAAATTAACTCTGGGCGGGTGGTACTAATTATTACTTCTTCACCATCTTCAGTAATCCATTTAACATCACATAGATTGGTTTTTCTAGAAACTCTAGTTACTTCTGCATCTGCAATTGTTGTTTTCTCTACAGGATCGTAGATATTGGGTCTCAAATCCTCTATGATAGATCCATTTTTGAATAGCTCTACGAATATAGATTGTGATACAGCTCTATATTCGGGAGAGTCAGTTTGGTATTCATTAGAAAAATCACAGGATAGTCCTACTCTTTTTGCTGTTTTTCTCATAGATTTAGTATATTCTTCAATTGTATCCCGGCATAAGCTAAGAAATTCAGAGCGTTCATAGGATCTCATTTTTTTTCCGGTTTTATTTTCTACTGTGAATTCGACATTTATCCCATTTCTATCTACTCCCCACGGAAATTTTACTTCTTTCCCTAAGAGCCTTTGACTTCTTGCGATTACATCTATCATACTATACTGAGCAACTGCTCCAATATGCCATGTCCCACTGGGATATGGAGGGGGTGTATCAATTACGAATATTTCTTTTTTCGAGTTAGGATTAAATGAATATCTTTTATTATAACCCTTAGAGTAATGTGTTTCCTGTATTCTTTTTTCCAAATCAATTGACCACCGTTTTTCAAGATTGTCCGAAGTCACACTTAACCCCCTTATGTTCAATTATAATTACATTATTATGGATGAATTGAATTACTTAAAAAATGTACTAAATTTAATATTCTCTAGCGAGGGGTTGAAGGGATGCCTGTATCCTCATTGAAATGAGCCAGCATGCGAAGTGACGATTCTAGCAATAATCGAGCTGAATCAATTAGGCATTTTATCTCTAGAACAAATACTAGATTTAAGAGAACTATGAGAGAATCGGATGCGACTTCAATTCTAATTATGAATCCCATTCTTGCCATTATTCTATGTCTTTGTTTGACGATTTATCTGCTACCCCATTCAGGTGTTAATGATTGTAGAACTGGATATGAATATAGTTGGTGTAGTGAAGAATCGGCCTTGAATGTTAATGGGGATATGGAAGTATATCTTCCGACTGATAATAATCCTGATAGCGTAAAAAATTTAATATTGCAAGTAGAGGAAGATTGGACTACTAACGTAATGGTAATTTATGTAGAATCTGAAGATTTCAACGTCACGCAAATAAATATTCTCAAACAAATTGATTTAATTGAAAGAGAATTAAACCCAGTAATGAATGATCAAGGCGAGAGGGATAATGTAATTTATGTACTTTCAATTTCGACAGTGATTAAAGAAGTAAATTCTAGTGGTGGAAGGGTAGTCAAGGCCTTTTTCTCTGGTCTAGCTGAGTCCACAGGAAATCAACAATTTTCAGACCAAATTAATGATACTATAGATGCTCAAAGTGATATTATAGGTAATTATGCGATTCCAGATGAGCAAGATAGGATTGATCAGATATTACAAGAAATGCCTCAAAATGCATTAGATAAACTAGTTAGAGATGTTGGACGGGATTCGGATGGTGACGGTATTAAAGAAGCGGAAAACGCATTCTTTTGGAATAGAGGAGTAATAATTATTGGAATTTCAGACAATCTTGCAGATAATCAAACAATTTCTTCAATAATTTCAGAAACACAGGACAAAATTGATGCAATATCAATCAAAAATAATTGGATTGAATCGAATTTAACTATGACCTTAACTGGTCCCGCCCCTCTTACAAATGCTGTAACTGAAGAATCATTCAAATTATTTTGGTCGGTATTTCCAGTTGGAGTAGTAGCAGTGGCAATTACTCTTTTTACGTTTCATTGTGATTTATTACAAACTGGAAGGATAAGATGGATTCAAGGTATTAAAGTGCTAATAATATCAGGATTACCTACCCTATGCTCAGTTTGGATTACATTAGGAATAATGGGAATTACTGATTATGAAGTAACTATGACTGTCATCATAGTTGGGCCAATTGTTTTAGCATTGGGAGTCTCTTATGGATTACACATCACAAACAGATATGCTGAATCTAAAGGTACTCCTATAGAAAAAATGAATACAGCCTTAAATTCAACTGGTAGGGCAGTATTCTTATCTGCGATGACAACAATAATTGGATTTATTTCATTGACTTTGACGCCAATGAAACCAATTCAAACTGTAGGATGGGCCTTAGCTGGAGGGATAGTAGTAGTATATTTTATGACAATGATAATGGTACCAAATCTAACAATTTTATTAGATTTGAAAAAGCCATCTCACCCTCCACCAAAGTTATTTATTAGCGCTGTAAATTTACCCGTTAAATGGTCGAAAGCTACGTTGATGGTATTTCTTTCATTGATGATAATTTCTGCTGGATATAATAGACCAAATGTGGAAGAAAATATTGATTTATTGGAAATGGCGCCTAATGATGTTGGTGCAGTCCAGAAATTAGCAACATATTCTGAAGAATTTGAAGCAGGTCAGCCAGGATTTTTACTTGTTGATGCAAATGTTCAGGCAGTACCTGAATTATCTTTAGATGGCATTACTGCTGAACATCCATATGCAAATTTGGAAGGAATTGAGCGGCTGGAAACTAATTGTAATAACGTAGAAAATGCCACAGCTGTTTCAATAGTTTTTCT
>DAJW01000032.1:1449-1596 GCA_002496485.1 Euryarchaeota archaeon UBA36 | reverse complement strand
ATGAAAGCAATTGCAGTTGGTGTAAATGTCTCTGGTACTGGAATAGCGGATATTATTGAAGATACCCCATTACCTGATACTGTGAAGGATGTAGCAAATCTAATTTTTGATAGAGAACAATCGGGGAATATTTCATTTTGGACTGTG
>DAJW01000032.1:0-1120 GCA_002496485.1 Euryarchaeota archaeon UBA36 | reverse complement strand
TAGATACTTTGGATGTTCAAGAAGATGATGGAGGTAGGCAAGTACAAAATTTCTTACTTTATGTATTCTACAATAGCATGACTGATGAAATGAGAGAATTGTTCATTTCGTCAGACTATCAAAGAACATTGATTTATATTGATATGCCATTTATGGATGTTAAAGGTACTGAGAAAACTGCAAATGAAATAAATAGTTGGGCGGAAGCTGCTGGTGATTCCGCTAATCCAGTAGATTCGACAGATTTAATCGGGGTTGCATCAATAACGATTGCTGTAAATGCATTAATAGTAGACTCTCAATGGACTTCACTGGCATTTGCTTTGGGATTCACTATTCTCACACTCGCATTAGTATTCAGGGATATTAGGTACGCTCTATTAACAACGATACCAGTAGGTTTCACAGTTGCAATGCAATGGTTAGTTATGGATTCCGGTGGTGTTTCATTATCATTAGTAACTGTAATGATAGGATCAATATTAGTCGGAGTAGGTATAGATTTCTCTATTCATATAGCCAATAGGGTTAAGGAGCTAGGTGGAACTATTGATGCTATCAAAACTTCTTGTGCTAGTACTGGAATGAGTCTATTTGAGGCTACCGCAGTAACAACAGCAGGAATGACTTGTGCTTATGGAATAACAATTGATGCAATTGCGCCATTTGTAACTGTTATTATAATATTATTAATTGTAGCTGCTTTATCCGCACTACTTTTGCTGCCAGGAATATATTCTTACATGGTAAAAAGTAATCTTGGTTTGACTGGGGGTGTTGAGTCAATGATAAAATCTGCTGGTTTGAATCTAAAAAAGAATGATAATGAAAAGGATATAATTGAGGCGAACATAGCATACATTGAAACAAAGGATGCATGGTAAGGTGAAACTATGAAATATTGGTTAATGAAGAGTGAACCTCATGTATACTCATGGGAAGATTTGGTAAATGATGGGAAAACGCATTGGGATGGAGTTAGAAATTATCAGGCTAGAAATATAATGAGGGATGATATGAAAATAGGAGATAAAGTACTCTACTATCACTCTAATTGTAAGCCTCCTCATGTAGCTGGTATTGCTGAGATATGCAAAGAAGGATATCCCGACTTTACAGC
>DAJW01000144.1 GCA_002496485.1 Euryarchaeota archaeon UBA36 | reverse complement strand
AGTAATTGCAGGAGAATATACAGCTCCACCAGCACATGGCCCCATAATAACAGAAATCTGAGGGATAACTCCACTTGCCCTTACATTTCTAAAGAATATCTCTGCATAAGATCCTAAGCTTGCTACCCCTTCTTGTATCCTTGCACCACCACTATCGTTTAAACCAATAATGGGCGCACCAGTTTTAACTGCCATATCTAGAATCTTACAAATCTTCAGTCCATGCATCTCTCCTAGAGATCCTCCATAGACAGTAAAATCCTGAGCAAAGCAATATACTAACCTTCCATTGATTGTTCCATGCCCGCATACTACTCCATCTCCAGGGATGATATCCTTATCCATCTCAAAATCTCTACTTCTATGCTCAACTAGAGCATCAATTTCGATAAATGAATCTTCATCCAAAAGAATCTCAATTCTTTCTCTGGCAGTCATTTTTCCTTTGGCGTGCTGGGCAGAAATTCTTTTTTCTCCACCGCCCTTACTAGCTACATCTTTCCGCCTTTTCAAATCATCAATTTTACTCACGCGCTTCGTCATGATGAACAGCTATCGGAGAAGGACGCACATGAGCATTACTCCTGAAAACAATGAATCTTAATCGGTTGTTTGAATAAATGATGCCCATCCCAAGTTCCTGAAAGTATGAGAATAGTTGTAGCAAAAGTCGGTCTAGATGGCCATGATAGAGGGGCCAAAGTGATTTCAAGAGCCTTAAGAGATGCAGGACATGAAGTAATTTACACAGGAATAAGAAAAACACCGAAAGAAATTGTTCGAATTATTATTGATGAAGATGCAGATGCCCTCGGAATCTCCACACTTTCCGGGGCTCATGATGTCCTAATCCCTAAAATTTGTAATATTCTAAGAAATGAAGACTTGAATAAATTAATAGTTTTTGCTGGTGGAATTATTCCTGAGAGGGATCGTGAAGCAATATATAATTGTGGAGTTAGAGCTATTTTCGGGCCCGGGACTAATACAAATTCTATTTTTGATTTTCTCAATGAATCAATAAAAAGAAAAGAAAGTGGAGATTTTGTAGGCGTAGGTGAAACTTTGGGGTGGTATTGGACAGATGAATGATGAAGAGCTACTTCTTGGTGCAAAATCTGGAAATCGCCGGAACCTATCAAAACTACTCTCTAGAATTGAAAATGGGAAATTTAGCTTTGACAAGCACTCAGACGTATGGGCCTTAGGCGTTACTGGCCCCCCTGGGGTGGGCAAATCTACCCTAATAGGAAAATTAATTGAACGATGGACTGCTGCTGGAGAAAAAGTAGCAGTTTTAGCTGTCGACCCCTCATCTCCAGTTTCAGGCGGAGCAATATTAGGAGATCGTCTAAGGATGACAAATTCCGATATTGGGGAATCAGTATTTGTTAGATCATTAGCAACACGGAATCATCCGGGTGGAATAATTCCTAATATTTCAGACATGATTAACCTCTTTTCATACTGCGGGTGGAGTAGAATAATCATTGAAACTGTGGGCTCGGGGCAATCAGAGATTGGAGTTATAGCTCTTGCGAATAGAATATTACTTGTTGATGGCCCTGACAGGGGAGATATGATTCAAGCAGAAAAAGCAGGAATTATGGAGATGGCCGACATTATTGTTGTCAATAAGTCAGATTTACCTAGAGCAAAACTAACAGCAGATTTGATATCCGAATCTCTTTCATTAGGTTCTGTTGATTCAATTCCAGTTTTTGTAACTTCAGCCTTGGAAAATAAAGGAATTGATGATTTAGTGGTATGTTTAGATTCATTAGTACCAAATGAATCTCGAAAAAATCTCCGGATAAGACAAACCCTTTTGTCACATTGGACATCTTTAGCAATATCTAATCCACAATTTGATAAAATAATAATCGATATTTCCAATGGCTCAAAGTCAATTTCTGAATCTATAATGTCATTGATAGAATTAATACAAAATGAGGTCAAACCATGAATAAAAACCATAGTCATCTAATCAATCATGCTGAACATTCTGTAGGTGGTATTCGGGGTCATGTATTAAGAAGAATGACCCATATTTCAATAATTTTAATTCCTGTTTTGTATTATACTAAAGGGCATGAAATAGCTTCCCTTTTTACCTTGGAGCCTAAAGAATTTGTAGCATCAATATGCTTAATCTTCATAATTTTTGAGCTAATTAGACTCAAATTAGGCTTTATTGTATTAGGGCAAAGAGAATATGAATCCAAACAAATTTCTGCATTAGCTTGGGGTGCATTCTCAGTTTCATTAGCGCTAATTTTTTCACCAGAAGGGGATGGAGATGGCTTAAAATCAGGTAGCTATGGCATTCCCTTGATTTTTGGATTATCAATAGTTGATCCAGTAATGGGAGAAATTAAAAGAATTAAGAAAGACATAAAACTCGCTATATTTGTTGGTTTACTCACATCGTTCGTAATTTGGATCAGTTGTCATTTTTGGATTGGGACAAATATATTCGCGGCGATTATACTGGCACCTTTGACCGTACTGGGCGAGATCCCTTCATCAAAATTTATCGACGATAATGCTACTATGATTTTATTGCCACTTTCGGTTCTATTATTGATGTCCCCATTCCTATGAATTATTACCTCCGTCATATTTACATCCTACATTACGTCCCTAGTAGTATGACTCAAGATGATGAAGGAGTGAGTACCGATTCCAGTAATTCAGATACATTAGAAAAAAACATTCAGACTGATGCTTCAGATATCACAGATTGGGGAGAGAAACCTCTAAGTCAGAGTACATACTTATTCATATGGGCAGCAGCATCAATTGTATCATTTGCTATATTTGTAATATTTTTTTGATGTTTATTCATCTTCTCTCCCTTCCTTATTTGATAGATTTTCAATATCTTCCATCCCAACAATTTCATAATTTGATGGGAACAGTGCAATAATAACCGAAATAACAATTGCCCCTAGGCCAATATAGAATCTTTGCTCTACAATCATCATCTCTAGTCCAATGGCGAATAGTGTGAGTCCACCAATATTTGATATCCATACTAGAGATTTAAACGTAGACAATGAGACTCCGGTGGATTTCTTTGCCCTTTTTGGGCCAAATTCTGCTCCAAATCTCACTGGCTCATCTTTTCCCATATTCTCACCTGTCAATCATTATTATTGCGTCAGTAGGGCAACCTAAGACACATAGTTTACAACCTGTACATGCGTCCCTCAATATTCTTGCCTTTTTGTTTACGTCTACATCCATAATAGGACTAGCTAAAGGGGTGTCATATAGTTCGATTGCATCATCATCACAAACAATGGTACACTGGTCACATCCAATGCATAACTCTTCCTTTACCCAAGCAACTGCATCTTCTCCGCCCTTTATTTTTGCTTCTTCTTCAGCCTTCATTGAATTTAATAGAAAACGTATCCTATTCTGCTCGAAAACTCTTCTAGCCTGAAGATCAGTAATGTCAGTCATGTTCTCCCCAGTTACCGCAGGGTTTGAACACTCTTAAGATAGTGAGTTTAATCTCACACTAACTTTTCGTTATCAACATGCAAGACAGTGAAAAAAAATGGTGGACTGATTGGCTCGTTTTGTTAGGAATTTTTCATGGCTCGATAATTTGGCTTTTAATGGCAATTAAATTGAATTTACAAGTAGCTTGGATATCTTTTGCGTGCGGTGGTTTGATTGGACTATTCCTATTCTTAATTGCTATTGGATATGAAAAT
>DAJW01000051.1 GCA_002496485.1 Euryarchaeota archaeon UBA36 | reverse complement strand
ATCTACTTCTGCTGATGGATTGTAATTGTTTGCATGATGATCAGTACATCCAGTAACTGGTGGTTCTGGTTCAATCAAGGCTTGCTCCCAAACTAATTCCCACAATGCGCCCGCTTCATTCTCCCACCATAGTAGGTCATCAGAGTCTTGAAACACATTGACAACATGCCAAGTATTCTCTACAGGAGTACGTTCGAAATAACCAGTAAAATAGGAAGAATTCAGAGGTGGCCCGTCTCTTGGATTTTCTACTCCTTGCCACTCATATAGCTCATTTAGGAAACAAAGGCCACTCATCTGATCATCGGAGAAGAATAGGGTTTGATTGCCGTATGGGCTGTCTGGAGCTGTAAGATTCCCATATTGGCTAATTGGATATCCGCATCCTGTAATTGGTTGTGGATTACCTTCAGATGAGAGTAAGCTGGTATTTGTCAGGGGCCTAATTGTCATCTCAGATGGATCTATATTTATCGAGCTAAGACCCCTTGTAACAACGGGCCAAGGATCACTAACAGTGTAATTCCAATCTTCTGATTCTGTTGAATAGGCCCATTCTTTGTATGTTTCAGTGAACCAAATCATCTCAGCCTCTGTGTGATTTCTGTCACTTATATGAAGTACTCCAACATTAATTTGGGTTTCATCGCCACTGTGAGGGGCTATCCTATGACCGAACATATCGATGAAATCTTGTGTATTAAATTCAATTATTCTCTCTGCGGTGACATTTGTTCCTGTGCAAAATAGAGCATATTCTTCTTCCACACATGACTCAATCGATTCATTAACTAGCTTATAGTAAACCTCTGTAGTATTTTCAGCGGGTAAGAAACCGGCAATATATAGGAATATCTCGGACCAAATCATTCGATCTGAATCATCGGGAACTATATGGAATGAACCATTGTCATGGATTAATTTTACCTCTGTCCTATCGCCATTCTCATCCTCTATTTGGACTGCATATGGCCACCCTCGATTTGGATCCCAAAAAGGGCCTGCAAGATCGCCAGTTAGTGTAGTATCACTGTCTAAGTGCATTCCATCTCCACTGTTCCAAGCACCTTCACCGGGCTCAGGAAAATCTGGAGCATCCAATCCAAGAAAACCGTGAGCTAATTCATGGGTTACTCCAAAATTTACTACTCCTTGTTGATGAAGAATTCCTCGTAATTCGGGATGTTCTCTTCCATCCAACGGAGAATAGCAATGTGAGAAATACTCACATTGAGGATTTATTCCTATGTTCCCCACAGGATCATGGAAACGGATATAACCAGCTCCGCCAACTTGGTCTCTTGTTTGTACTGCAAACCAATCGAACACGTGGCCAGAAACATTCCAAGCATCCCAGCAAGCAGTACATAGAGAGGGACTAACATGTTCCCATCCATTGGTCCATCTTTCTCCATAGGAATCTCCCATTGAGATAAAATATCCACCGTCCGTTGTCCTTACATTATTCGATGCTTGCTCGTATGAAATTAATCCTCTAAGTGAGGTGTTTAGAATTACAATTCCCATCCATTCTCTCGCAACTTGATTTGGTCCTAACATGAATTCCGGAATGTGGAGGCAACTTCTCGAAAATACACCATCACCAGAAACTGCATCCCCGTTAGTTCCATTATCATATAATTCATGATTTCCACTCTCATTATTAACAAGAAAATCTAGCCAAGATGGGATTTGAGGAGTTTGAGCGCCCCACGGACCTTCTCCGTTAGTAGACCTGTAAGTCAATGTAAATGTCTCATCTAAGAAAATTACAGAAGGCTCGATTTGAACTCTTCCTTCAGGTAGTGCAGATGCTTGATTTTCTCCTAGAGGATGTGGTAAATCAGAGTCGCATTCGCCAACTATCTGAGGAGAAAACTCTAGGGAAGAAAAATTCGAATTGGTACCGTCAGATGTTTTTTCTATTTTTGGATTGATTAATTCATTATTCTCAGAAAGACTAGTGAACTCGCCAATACATCCAGAAAAAGGAACTATTAGAATTATAATAGCCATTAATAAGTTCAAATTTCTCATAAAAAATCTTATTTCTCAATACAAGATAAACCTTTTCAAGAGATTTAGAGTTAACTTCGTAGTAAAAAATATTTATCGGAAAAATTTGACTTTTTCGGATGGAAAATCCAAAGTGTATTATGTTCTCGGGAGTATATGATTCGAGTGTCTGCTAAGGCATATGGTTCGATTTTGATAGTAATTTCTTTTTATTTATCGGGCTGCTTGAATCTAGTTTCTAATGATGAGTTTGATAATGATTCGGGAATGTATGATAGAGTCCCTGTATGGGAAAGGTCAGAGTGGCCATATATTACTAATCAGAGTTATGGATTTGTAATGGAAGAAGGGCCTTATCAAATTCTGGAAACTGATAATGAATGGAATTCAACACACCATTTTGTTAATTTCGAATTACCGCTGAGTGAAGGTGGTTCTGCCCCTAATGGCGTTGTTAGTCTAGCAGTCTGGCTTCCGGATGTCCCAGAGGGGGTGACTGTTCCGGTAATAGCAGAATTTGGCCCTTATTTTGATGAAAATAGTGTTGAAACTCCTTCCATAGAAGTTCCTGGAACTTGGTTAGGTCAGATGATTATTGATCAAATCTTACCACATGGATATGCATTTGCTCAAGTATCTGTAATGGGTACTGGTCGTTCTAATCATTGTATGGACTTAATGGGTAATGCCGAACAACTTGGAGTAGATGCGGCTGTAACTTGGCTAGGGACTCAAGATTGGAGCAATGGTGGAGTATCTATGATTGGAAAATCATATGATGGTTCGACACCCTGGCAGGCAGCTACATTTGGTAATGAGTACCTGAAGACTATAGTTCCTATTTCTGGCCTAATCGGTGTAATGGAGTTAATGTGGAAAAACGGCAGTAGTGAAGCTAGAGCGCCAATAATGCATAATGGAGTTTATGGCTCATATGGTATTGATGGTGATGAAGAAGATGTTGGAAATATGTGTCCTGACTACATCATTGGACCAGGGACGGGTGTGGCTGCATACATGTGGGGAAGTGAGGTTGCTGGAAACTATTGGGAAGAAAGATACTTTCTAGATAGAGTTCTACAAAATTACAAGGGTTCAGTTTATCTTATTCAAGGGATGCATGATTGGAATGTTGATCCTCATATGGCAGTTCCAGTAATTAATCAATTGAAAGATGTGGGAATTGAGGCCAAGGGATTGTTTGGTCAATGGGATCATGATTATCCAGATAGGCCTGATTATCATTTTGATCGTTCGTCTGAGGGCAGAGGCAGGGAGGCTTATCCTGAGATGGTACGTTTTGATTGGATGCAAGATTTACTGGAATGGTTCGATTGGTATCTCAAGGATGAAGGTCAAAAGCCTGGATTATTTGTAGAGATACAGTCTAATCAGGGTCAATGGAGAATCGAAGATAGATATCCACCACAGAATATGGAAACTATCGCAATGGAACTTGGTGGCGATTTGATGAATATAGCAGGTACAACTACTATTTTACCAAATGGTAACTTTGGACCAATTTATGAAAGTGAGAAATTCTCCGAAGATATTTGGATTGCAGGATTGCCACGTTTACACATAGAAGTTTCCACGGCTACCGTTGGTGGCCAAATTTATGCCCTGCTGGAAGATTGTTCAGAAGATGGAGATTGTATCCATATTGGGCATGCAATTATGGATTTGAGATATCATGAGGGCGGGACTCAGGAACAAACATGGCTCCCAATTTTTGAAAATATAGATGTGAAAATGGAGTTCTTTGCAATGGATGTACAAATTGAATCGGGACATTATATCCGTCTTTCTTTGGCTAGCACTGGTGAAGATTACCTACCTGCATCCACTAGTTCAATTGTTGAAATATCGGAAGGTTCGACTTCCAATTTATTAATTGATATAATAGACCCTATTGACAAAATTATTTTCACTCCACCAGAGTGTACGCATGAATATTGCTTAGAATGGTTAAATCAAACTGCATAACATATCAGATTTTATATTTTTGACTTTGATTATCTAATCCGCTAAATATATCTACTTCTGATGAAACGACAATTGGAATGGTGAATGAAAACTTCCTAGAATTTGTTCAAAATCAATTAGGAAATAAAATGAATGAAAGAATTACAAATAATTCAATTTTTGGAGAAAAGGATGCATTCAGTGAAATCTATGAAAACTACATGAAGCACGAATATAGGAAAGAATATGGGCAATTTTTTACTCATAAGAAGTTAGTTGATTATATTATTTCGAATCTACCAATAAATTCTGACTCAAACTTTCTTGATCCTGCCTGTGGAGCGGGTGCCTTTTTATCAGCAATTAGAGATAAAATAGGCCCAGAAGTACAGCTATATGGAGTTGACATAGACAATCTAGCTCTAGAATTGTGTAAATTTAATCTTCAATTTTCTCATAATGAGGGAGAATATAATCTGTACAATCTTGATGCAATTAAACAAGTAACAGCAGAGATATTTCCCTCAATATCTGCTAAAGGTGGATTTGATTTTATAGTTGGAAATCCGCCGTTCCAGAATCTCAAAAAGGGAAGAGATTTTGATGACAAATATATTTCTTATGAGGGCATTACTAGTGGTGTAGTCAATTCCAGTACCTTGTTCATAGCTAAATCCTTAGAATTATTGAGAGAAGGTGGATGGCTGGGATTTGTTTTGCAAAAGAACTTCTTGCGGGTTGATTCTTTTAAGAAGATAAGGAATTATATTCTAGAATCCTGTACAATACATCAGATTTTTGATATTGGACACTATTTCAGAGATGTAAGGTGTGATCAGATAATATTGATTTTAGAGAAGAGGAAACTATCTAAAGAAGAATTGGTAAAACATAATATTTTGATTTCGATTCTTAATTCTGATAGAGATTTTGATAAACCGAAAAAATATGAAATACAACAATCATTATTTGTAGGACAAAAAAATTTCCCAGTTTTTATAGAGCCGGAAGTTTATGATTTGAAAAATAAACTTTCTAATTGCCCAATGAATCTTGAAAGCGTTTCTAAAGATATTTTTAGAGGATTTTCAATCGGTTCCAATCATCCTAGTATAACTAAGAAAAAAACTTCATCATCTAATAAAATTATTCGAGGTAAGTCAATAAAAAGATTTTCAAAGGATATTGAATTGTATATGGAATTTGAAAATAGTGATTTATTGAGTCCTGAAGATATTTTACGCCAGAAGAAATCTAGAGTAGTACTTCAGAATATCATCTCTAAAGAAGGAGGATTAGCTGCATGTATTTGTGAATCGGGCTGCTATAGTCTAGATACTGTAACTAATGTTGTTCTTGAAGATGAAAGATATAACAAATATGTGATGGGACTACTCAATTCGCGAATCAGTAACTTTTTCGTCCTAGTAATTACTTTTCTTCATTCTAATTTTACTATGCATGCAGATAAAATGTATATTGGAGAAATCCCTGTTATTATCCCAAATACTGAACAAAAACAAAAAATTGAAGGCTATGTAGATGAGCTTTGTAAATTAAAAAGGGGGACAGAAAAATATTGGTCCAAATATGATGAAATGAACGAAGAGTTTTTTTCGATTTATGAACTATCTAAAAAAGAAATAAATTTAGTAAAGAGGGTCCTTTCAATGATAATGAGTGTGAAATCAAATGGCTGAAAGAATGAATAATCTGACTGGTAAAGAATGGTTACAAAACTCTTTTTCTATATGGCGAGATATAAGAAAATCACCTGAAGAGTTGGCACTCAAACACCCTGCAATGTATCCAAGTCAATTATGTGAAAGACTCATCGATATTTATTCTCGTGATGATGGAGAGGTGATACTTGATCCTTTTTTGGGAGTAGGTTCAACATTGGTGGCTGCAAAAAATAGACTTAAGCGAGGAATTGGAATAGAATTGAATCCTGAATATGCAGATTTAGCTAGAATCAGAGTTTCAGAATCACAGACCTCTTCTAGTCACTCTGAGGGAGTGAAAAAGTCTTTTTTTAAACAAGAAATATATGATGGTGATTCGAGGAAAATATTATCAGAAATAAATAATGAAACCGTTGATTTATGTATAAATTCTCCACCATATTGGGATATTCTAAATCAAAGACGTAGTGTTGATGGTAGGGATATTTCTGGATATAGTGACGAACATTATGATTTGGGTAATATTGAAGATTATGAAGAATTTCTGAAAGAGCTAAAAGAGATTTACTCAGAAGTCTATAGAGTTCTAAAACCAAATAAGAGGTGCTGTTGTATTGTAATGGATATTAGAAAAAAATCAAGTTTTTTTCCCTTTCATATGGACCTAAGTAAAATCATGACAGAGGTAGGATTCGAGCTGGAAGAGTTTGTGATTTGGGATAGGCAGCATGAATATAACAACATGAAAACCTTGGGTTATCCTTGGGTATTCCGTTTCAATAAGGTTCACGAGTTCATATGTATTTTCTGGAAACGTTGATTTTCTTACGCATTTAAGAATTGATATTGAATATTATGCATCAGTTTGTAAATTGAATTTAGTGAAATTATAATAAAAAATTATAAGAAAAAAAATGTCAAACGTTCAATATGGTCACACTAAAAGTCTTCAGGATGGGGAGTTGTAGGACCGATTATATTACTGATAAAAAAGGATATATCGTGAATTCTCCGGAGTTTACACATACTACCAGAGAGGCTTTGCATTTAATAGACTTATATGAAGGAAAAATTAGTTTAGGAAATTGTGTATTTCCTAATCTCCATAATCATAATCTGAAAGAGGAAATTAAAAATTTTATTGACGCGGATATATACTTGATTGAAATTTCTAGTTTGAAGATAGTCGATGACTTATATGGCCATCATTATAATATCAACAAGCTAAAGAGAGAAATTGGGGATGAAGATTTTCGCTGGGGGATGATAAAAAATGACTACAAAAATCAGTGGAGACTGAATTATCACGTTCAAGCTTTAGACGATTTAGTGAATGATATTGAATTAATTTCTAAACGATTGGAGAAACCCACATTTTTTCAGAGTCATGCAAATTTTGACTTTGGGGGAAGTAAAATCCCAGATAGGAAAGTGATTGATCATGGACTTTTGGCGAGTGGTGAGCAAAAAATTATCTTATCTCAAATTTTTCGGGGGATT